>NZ_PUWT01000053.1:0-55682 GCF_002968995.1 Photorhabdus hindustanensis | reverse complement strand
CCATTGCTGCGGTTACAAAATGCTGGAAATGCCGCTGCGTAAGCGGCTCTGGCAATGCCCTTTCTGTCGAGTCGAACATGACCGCGATATCAATGCGGCGCTCAACATCGAGCGCAAGGGCATAACAGAATTACAGGCGGCGGGACTCGTCGTCTCTGCCCACGGAGGCCAGCGTAAATCCGTCATAAAGACGGTGGCGGCCTGAGAAGTGGGAAGCCTCGCCGTTTTTACGGCGGGGAGCAGTCACGAAGACTTCCTGTAGGGTTACAGGTCGCGCTTGTTGATGCAATGGAGGAACTCGAAAATTCAGGACCGGAGCTCAGGGAACCAAGAGTGAGGGATGTAGGCAATGGACTGAAAGAGTTGAGAGTGAGTGCCCGTGAAGGTATTGCTCGTGGATTTTTCTTCTTTCATACGGGCAGACAAATTTTTGTAGTACATGTTTTGCAGAAAAAGACCCAGAAGACACCTAAAACGTCACTGGAACTGTCCCGGGAACGAATGAAAGTGGTAAAGAGGATGCTGGAATGAAAATGAACAGTGATGATTACGATTTCGTTACGCTGTCTGATGTTAAGGCTGAGCTCCTGGCAACAACTGAAGGGCTGGAGGCATGGGATGATCTTCAGGCTCGCAAGGCTCTTGTCCAGCAACTCAAACTGGCGCGCAAAGCCTGCAAAATGACTCAGGAAGATGTTGCCTGTCGGATGGGAACCCAGAAACAGAATATCAGCCGACTGGAAAGAGGGGAGGTTGATCCTCAGTTGGGAACACTCAATCGTTATGCTGCTGTTTTAGGCGGACGATTTGTTTTTCAGGCCGGTTGAATTCACTCACATGCTGGTAAGAGCAACCTGGTGGTTGCTCTCAGATTATTGACAAAGTGCTGATTTTTTATCCGGTACTTTGTTTTAATGAAGTTCCGTTCGCCAGACAGAGCTTGCCGCCATGTTAAGGACACCGGCTCTCCAAACTTTCCTGCCAGAAACCCTCTCGCTTGACGAGCTGGGTATTGCGACCAACTCGTTTTAAATCACGTAATGCGCATTCAAGTTTGGCGAGTCTCAAAGGGCGGTCTGCTTGTGTGATACTCGCTAAGATATCTTCCTGTTGGCGTTTGGTATGAGTGAATTCGATGGTACCCAGTGGCGTGTGATAAAGACCTTTCCGGCCTGTTGTCATTACGGTGAGCCTATCGATCAGGATCTGTGAAATAACGCCATATTCACTTAGTGCTGATTCAAGGCTAATGTAATTGTATTCACCACGTCGTAGAGCTTTGGCAATATGTTCAATGGCGTAACTATCGTGGCTATGAGCAAAGTTAAACAGATAAACCCCGCGTACAGGTCGTGCAAGCATTGATCCTTTAACCAGACGATTTAAGCACGCTTGAAGTGTTTTGGGGCTATCTTCAGGAAAGATTTTTCTGAGATCGGCAAGGGTGAAGACATATCGTCCTTTTTTGTCCCAGTCAATAAAACGTTTAAGTGCAGTAGCTCTATTCATAAGTGGACAATAACTCTATGTATTTTTGGTTTTGATGCTCACTTGATTATAGTTATTTTAAGTAGACATTAAAGCACTATAATTATGGTGTTAATGTCCACTTAGTAAGTTTGCCAAAATAGTGAAGGGAGTTAGTGTTTCGCTGGTATGGTTGAATTATTTCTTTAATATATTGATATTTAAGTAGATATTATAGTCCAATTTTATTTGTGCAGGTTTTCATCGAAGTCTCCGATAAGGTAGGAATTGGTTATTTTTCACTATTTGTGGTGATTTTTTAAATTTATCCCTTTTGCTGTCAAACGATAGTGCTGTGATGGGCTGCTAGGTTTTTCTGGATGGCTCATTTCAATTAATCCTGCTGCTAGTGCGGGTTGCAAATAGCGCTGTCGGAATGAATTACGATCTTTTAATCCAAGGGCTGATTGCAGTTGCCCACGATTCATTTCTCCTTCCAGTACCATAATCAGTTGTTTAACTTGTTGGGTAGCCTGATGAATGACTTTTTCTCCATCCATTACACCGACGCCGTTGTGTCGATAACTGCCGGCATTATCTAGCAACCCTTTCATCAGAACATAATGGGCTTCCAGTAAGTTTTGCTCTGATGTGAAATACCAATGGTTGAGCTTTTCATAAGCCAAGATAGCGTTACGCGCTTCTTGTATTTCTCTGATAGGTGCAATAACTCGCTTTCCTTCAATAATGGCTGCGATTTGGCTTGCATCAAGTAAATTACCTTCAATTGCTAGTGAGCCGTGAATTGTGCGTATCCGATTGATACGTCTTAATCTCTGGGCTTTTATTTGCTCCTGTTCTGTGTTTAACCGCCCGATATTCTCACTGATTTCAGCAACTAATTGGATCATTTTAGCTGTAATTGAGAAAGGCGGTTGATAGCCTTTTTCATTTATTTTAAAAATCAATTCGTTATATCCAAATCAATAAGTTGATGACAATAGAAACCAATGTAAATGCTTTAAGACTGTTCTGATTGGGTCAATTTGTGGATCATCTACATGTAGCCCTCTTTTTCTAACGGATTGAATTTCACAGCATCTAGTAGATGATCGGGTGAAAAATGTGCGTACACCATTGTTTGCTGAATACTGCTATGCCCTAGAATGTTCTTTAGTGTCAATATTACAGTTACCCAGTTTCATCATTAAGTTGTTTATGTATAGTCATGAGTAATGGAAAGAAGTATAACGCCATCAATGTTGTATCAGTATTCATTGAAAACATTAATGGCGAATTTTTGTTAACAGAGCAACGTTAGCAAACAGGGGTTAATTCTTGGACCTGCTCGGCTTCTTCAATGCATTGTTCAATGTACTCTTGATGTCCGAAATGTGTGTCTGTATGGATGGGTATTTTTTTTAAATGATTTCTAATGGCTGTATCAAACGGAGAAAAATTTTTAATGGAGGATACCGATAGTTCAGACATTAACGCTATTAGGAGCGCTTTATGAATGTTTAGTTGTTCTTGAAGATTTGAAATTTGTTCGTGTAATGACTCAATTTCTTTTCTTTCATACTCGTTTAACATTGTTGCACCTTCTTAGTTATTAAGAGGATTAATAAAAGGCTGATACCAGCTTGGCATACTGAGTTTAAATCCTTGATAATCGAGCCAGATCATATTAATACGGTTAAGGCAATTCTGAATTGCTTCCTCTCCAAATGACTGTGCCCAAAGTAAACTAAAGAAAGTGTTATAGGCGGTATGAAAAGCGATTCTTTTTAAAAATTCTTGGTTTAGTTGGCCTGCAAAATAACCATCCATTTGCCCATGAACAAATGCTGTGCTATGTAATCGGCTAAACACCATCATCTGACTAAAGTCTTTAGCAGGATCGCCAAAACGATAGCGGTTGAAATCAATGATCCATAGTTTATGTTTATTGTCGATTATCATATTCCCAACATGATAATCACCGTGTAAGAACACAGGGGTTATATTATCAAGCAGAGAGAAATTCTCCTTTATGAAATCAATAAAGTCTGCTTCATGAGGGATCTTGATCCCACATTGTTCATACCTAGCCAGTTTTTCCTGGTAAATGTTTTCTGCTTCCTGACGGGGAGAAATAGTTTGAGATGGGATTGTTAATTGATGTATTTTTTGTAAATGTTTCCCTGCTTGTAAACCTGCTTCATATTGCAATTGCTCATTATGTTGTTCCAGCCAATTAATAGCATCCTGTCCTTCGATCCAATGTAGCAAAGAATAAACACTCTGGCCGTTGTTACAAATGCCAAAATTAATGGGTTTAGACATGGGAATATTTTGGCTAAATAGTTGCTGTGTCCAGAAGAATTCTTGTTGTTTCTTGTCTTCTTGGCTGATATCTGCCAAGCGTAATAACAGGTGCTTACCTTGTTTATCAACAATATGGTATTTCTGATCTTTAGACCAGCCGCGATTTTCGGGCGTTATTATCTGCCAGTTTTTGGCCAATGGTATATCAAATATCATATGTGCACTCCACTGTTGTTGATTAAAGTATAAGGTTGAGAAAGACATAACCACGCCGCTCTGAAAAATAGTTCAAAGCGGCAAATAGTATTAAAAATTGAGGTTATTTTTCTGCTTCACCACCCAGCGCTTCAATGGTGCTTTTAATCAGCGCACTCAATTCGCCGGTCATTAGAATAAAGTCAGCATCAAACCGTTGGGCAAAATCTTCCCGATCAATGTCATCATTTTGTTCACGCAGAGTATCACTGAATTTTATGCGCTTGAGAGCGCCATCATCTGACAACATAAATTGAATACGCTCTTCCCAATCGAGCGCTAATTTGGTGACACATTTGCCAGCTTCTATATGAGTAGCGATTTCATCAGAAACCAAATCTTGTTTTTTACAACGGATCACGCCGCCTTCTTCCAAAATAGCTTTTAATTCGGCTTCATCCATTAAAGCAAAACCTGCTGGCAGATCACCGGAACGTACCCATTCTGTCAGGGTTAATTCTATTGGGTCTTTAAATGTCAGGGGAACAACAGGTAAAGAACCCAAGCTTTTTCTCAATAATGCCAAATTATCTTCGGCCCGTTTAGCACTGGCAGCGTCAACAACGATCAGATTGTTGGCGATATCGATCCAAATATAAGTTTGGCTGAATCGGCTAAATGCCCGTGGTAGCAGGGTATGCAATATTTCATCTTTCAGAGAGTCTTTCTCTGTTTTTTTAAGTTTGCGATGCTGTTCTCCTTCCAGTTTTTCAATTTTTGCCTGTAGTGCTTGTTTGATAACAGGTGAAGGCAACATCTTCTCTTCTTTACGGGCGCAAATTAGAATTTGGTTATTTGCGACATGGGTGAAGGCGTCACTGTGTGAACCCATTGGTGGCACCCAACCTGTTTTCGCCATATCTTGACTGCCACATGGGGTGAATGCTAACGGACTCAATTGTTTTTCCAGTTCATCCGCAGAAAGTGATATTTCCCGGTTTAAACGGTAAATCATTAAATTTTTGAACCACAACATAAAATTACCCCATATTTTTGCTCAATGAATCGGTGAGCGTGACTAACATAAGGTAGCATGATAGCGAATCACAGGGATAAGCCCTAGTATCTTGTGTCAATTATCTTGCTTGGCGGTTTCGTGATTGTATTAATCGCTAAGACACGCCGTGCTTACTTGTGGAAAGTACGGCGCGGTCAGGTCATCCGTTGAAATAAGAGGATTCACCGGAGTGGTTTAAATTCCCGCTTGAACGCAGTGACGTTTTTCACCTTTTGGCGTGGGAAGGGGATCAAAGGGTTCAATTAAATAGTGGTATATGTCACGCTGTGGCAATGTACTGCCGCTAATCCGATTTCCTTCATACCAAAGGCATGAAGCCGCCGGCCCTTGACCACCATAGGGAAGATAACCGTGTTCTTCCAGATGTAAGTCAGTATTGCTCAGAATACTATCTGGCAGGTGAAGGCGTTCGCTGAGTTGATGATGGATATAGTCACTGGTACCAAACAAAGATATATACATCGCATTAGCAGAATATAAGGGATCAGAAAAATAATGGATTAAATCTTGATCCTGATAATATCTTTGTAAGAAGAAAACCGGGGCAAAAAATTCTTTATAATTACCTCCTAATGATAATTCTTTCTCGAAAACCGTCGGTTTTATCATGCCATTGATGGGATTAACTTCTCCTCCATAGGTGCAATAGGGTCTATTTACTTTAAATACTGAAGCAATTTTTATACTGTGATCGATATCGCTATTGGGGCCGACGATATTCTTATAGTCACTATAAGGTCCAACTCTATCTTCAATATTCTTCAAGTCAGAGATTAATCGTTGCTTGAATAAATCGTATATATCATTGTGTACTAATATAGCATTTGGACCCGCGCAATCTTGCCCTTGATTGTAAAGAACGACGCGTTTTGTACTTTCAACGGCCAGATTAATGTCTGCATCTTTTGAGATAATAAGGGGATTATGACCGGCGCCATTAAGAATAAATAAGGTGTTTTTTCTAAAATGCTTACGGACTTTGAGTGCATTCTCTGGCGTTCCCGTAAAGATTACCGCATCCGTTATTTTTACTCGTTGACTTAAAAATAACTCCTTATCTTCATAAGAAATAGATAATGTCGGAGAAAATTCGGATAAATTAATAACCCCCTCAAATTTTTTGTAATGTGTATGCATTGCTGTCGGCGGGCGTATGCATACGTTTTCAGCCATAAGTGAAGGGATAAAACCAAAACATACCGAAGCGTAAATGGGTTGATTAAGCGGGAGGAATGATGTCACACCATAAATTTTCTTTTTGAAATACGCTCTGTTGTTTTCAATATTATTCAAGACATCCATTGAACGGAGAATTTCATCTTCAGTGACATTTTTACATTGATAGCCAGAGAGTGCTTCAACTAGCGCCTCGCTATTCTTCTGTAAAGCTGAGGAAAGTTCATCACATTTTTTTTCTGATTTCGGTGAAATTAATTTTACTGTATAACTTAGTCATATATATTTGGTCCTCCTCGATGCTATTGTTTATTAATCTCTCTTTTTGATGTCTATTAATTTCGTTATTAACGATATTCTCCTCATTTTTTGGGGATGGGTTTTTATCTGGGTTTTTATATGGATTGTTAAAATGGGTTAGAATATGCTGCATGCAATTTAAATCTAACCATGTTTTAATTCGTGGGCCTTTGGTATCGCCAAATAATCCTCGATAGAGCAGAGACCATATTTGGGATGGTTCATCATCTGAAAAATGGTCTTCATATGTACTGATTATACGCTGGAAAAGTTGATCTTTAGTGGATATTTCTCCTGTACTTATTAAGTTGGCAATGGCTGAGAAATACTTTTCTTCTTTAATGCTTTGTAATCCTTGATTTCCGTGTTTACATGTCCTGATATAATAATTATAACTTATTTCCAATTCCTGATCTGAAATGGATTCTCCCGGTTTTTTATAGCGATTTAGAAAGTTTTCAGCCGCGAATTTACTCGCCGGTTTTGATGAGTGTAATATTCTTGCTATCTTCGAAAAAGATAATCGTTTTCTATCTTTTTGCGAAATATTAACTTGGTCATTGAGATGTGGCGCTAGCGCGACATAGAACTTAGATGATCTCTGTGGCTCTTTTGAGAGATAAGTGCGAATTGCGTCTCGTGTCAGCAGATGGCGAATATCATCCAAAGAGAAACTATTTCCTTTCGACTTCGATATTTTTTTACCTGAATCGTCAAGAAAAAGTCCATATTTGTAAAAACGTGGAATTGGCTTGTTTAATGCTCCTGCGATCTGACGAACAACAGCGGCAGAAGCCAGCAGATCTTCACCATGCATTTCAAAATGAATGTTTCTGGCAAGGAGGCGCATACCCCAGTCAGCTTTCCACTGGAGTTTAGATCTACCGTTTAGTACCGAAATAGTTTGCTCTTGATCTAATATCTCATTTTTATAGAGTTCCCGAATTTCTACGCCATATTCATAACCGGGTTTATTAATGACTTCATCACCAGGTATGTAATAGGTTATTTCTCCTGACTCAGGGTTCACGCCTGTGACTGTGATATGCTCAAGTACGGCGCCAGTTCTTTCAGAAATGGGCATGATCATGCTGTAGGTTCTTTGTCTTAAAGATCCCGTCGATGCCTTGCATATTTGGTTTAGCACTGAGAAATTTTGCAGGAATAGTTTGATTACGTCATTGTAATCGCCATTTTGATAGGCTAAAGAGTTTCTGATTAGCTGACACTCTATTTCATATTCTGCGGCGAGCTTCATGAGTTGATATTCCGCCATTTCAGAGAATGACGGGAAATTGCCGAAAGGGTCCGGCACCTTGCTTATCGGTTGGCCTAGATAAGGCGTTAATGTTTCAGCATTTGGAATATTCAAAGGCACTTTTCTGAAAGGGTCCAAATCATCTGAAATGAGATAAAAATTAACTGTTCTGCCTGCTTTCTCCAATTCGGTTTTGATGAGATTGGCACGGAGGATTTCACACAGGGTTCCTATGTGTGGCAGCCCTGTTGGTCCAAAACCCGCTTCGATATTGATTGATTCCTTATAGGGGATAGCCTGATTAATTTCTAGGGCTTCCTTGACATACCATTTCATTTGCAGTTACCTCCATCATAATGTTTTGATTATTTTAGGGTTAATGGTGATGAATAAAGACGGTAGAGGTGTTATCAACTTGTCAGGAAATCCTCAGTAATCCTGATGAGAAAAAATGCTTTAAAATGTTAGATTATTTTATATTTTTTGTTTTGATATCAGCGATTAACCTTAAAACTTCTTTAAAATGAATGAACAGTTAACGCTAGCTCTCGCTAATTAACTATTACTATAAACTTATTCTAAGTTCTTTCGGCTCTACTGGAGTGCTGAAATGATAAAGTTTAATGATGTTCTTTATAATGTTAAATAAAATTAATGTAATTGTTGTTTCTGGTCAAGTGGCTAACATAAAATTTTTTACTTTCTCTTCATTGCTGAATTGAGTGAGATGGTGGAGACATTGATAAATGTGTCATGTTGAGTAAAAAAGTCATTTATAGGAATTTTTAGTGTAGACAAATTTATCGATGAAATATAATGTTAAAAATACATTTATATTATTTTTTCTTTTATATCAATATGATAAATAACCTCTATGATTTTTTGTAAATTAAACTTTCAATTTTTTTGTTTGTTTTTAATATTTTTTTTTCTAAATTACAAGTTTAATTAATAAAATGAATTATTTATTTTTAACATATCTGTTATATATGTTTTATATTTATAAAAAATAATAAAATTAATTTTTTAGATTAATTTTTATGTAAAATAAATAATATTGTTTTTAATATTTTATTATTTTATGGTTAAAATGAGTTTATATTAAATCTAATTATTAAAACTTTAATCTGTTAAATAATTTTTTCATAAATAAGATAATTAATAAAATTTAATTAAAAAGATAAAATTACCTGACAATGTGATTATTATCACAAATAATTGTAATTATTTGTGTGTTTAACGATGTAATTGTGCATTTTCTCACGAAAATAACTTTTGTTTTTATTTATTATATACTTGCAATAGATTGCATGGTGAAAAATTACATCGAAATATTGAAATGTTAAAGAAATAACCTTTTTAACTAAAGATTTTCAGTTATTTAGATGTGAATTAACAATTATTTTACAATTAAATGACGTAAGAATTTATACAAGTAGACCTAATATGGATAATAATTAATTTCTTGAAAATATTTTCAATTCGTTAGTAATCTTATTTTATACAGTAATGTTGTGAGTGGTATTTATTAGCCTGAATATTTTACCTCACTAAACAGAATAGAGAGATTTTTGTTCAGAAATAAAGCTAATAATTAAATATGAAGCATTATAGATATTTTATTCTGACTTAATTGAAATGGAACCCTGTTAAAGGGGGCTAAAGAGCAGATTTTATCGTGTTAGCGTTAATAAGGAGGGGAAAGATCCTGGCAGAGTGGTATGCGTGAACCACTCTTTACGTGTTAAAAATGAAAAGACCTTGACTATAAAAAAACAGATTTATCTTGTTGGTTGAGATAAACGTTTGCCAATTTCTCAGTACAATAGCCTGCGTTTGTTCGTTGGAACGGCATATGATGACGTAAATAGCGACAATCCAGCTTATGAAAATAAAAAACGGACGGTTCTGGAAACGAGAACTTGTCTGTACTTATAAGTTGACAGTGATAAGAGAACTGATTTTAGTTTCTCTAAACTAGCCTAAAAAAGAGGTGTGAAATGGTTAACAATGTGTTGAAAGTCTCCACATTAACCTTATTGGTCGCATGTAATGTCCATGCTGCAACAGTTGATTTGCGGGTAATGGAAACATCTGATGTTCACAGTAACCTGATTGACTTTGATTATTTTAAGAATAAGCCTACGGAACAATTTGGTTTGGTACGCACAGCGAGTTTAATTAAAGCAGCTAAAGCGGAAGCTTCCAACACCATCTTGGTCGATAACGGTGACTTGATTCAAGGTAGTCCACTGGCGGATTACGTGGCGGCAAAGGGCCTTAAAAAAGGGGAGTCTCATCCAGCACATCAGTTAATGAATACAATGGGTTATACCGTAGGTAACTTTGGTAACCACGAGTTTAACTTTGGTTTGGATTATCTGAAAAAAGCCATTGCTGGCGCGAAGTTCCCCTATATCAATGCCAACATCATGGATGCGAAAACCGGTAAGAACTATTTCACCCCCTATATTATTGTTGATACGCCGGTGAAAGACCGGGAGGGTAAAAACCATACCATTAAGATCGGCTATATCGGCTTTGTACCGCCACAGATTGTTATCTGGGATAAGGTCAATCTGGATGGAAAAGTTGTCGTTAACGATATTACTGAAACCGCGAAAAAATTTGTTCCTCAAATGAAAAAAGCGGGGGCAGATTTGATTATTGCTATTCCTCACTCCGGTTTTTCCAAGGAGCCTTATAAGGCAATGGCTGAGAATTCGGTTTATTACCTGAGTGAAGTTAAAGGCATTGATGCGATTATGTTTGGTCACTCGCACGGGGTGTTCCCAAGTGAAGAATTTGCAGACATTAAAGGCGTGGATGTTGCCAAAGGTACGGTTAACGGCATTCCGGCCGTTATGCCCGGCCAATGGGGTGATCATTTAGGCGTTGTTGATATGGTTATCGACAACGAGGGCGGGACATGGAAAGTGGCGCAGGCAACAGCGGAAGCGCGCCCGATTTATGACAAAGTGAATAAAAAGGCACTGGTTGAGCGCGATAATGAGTTGGCGCACATTGTCGATCAAGCTCATCAGGGAACACAGAGTTTTGTGGGTAAATTTATTGGTAAAGCTTCCGCCAATATGTATAGCTATTTGGCTTTGATTCAAAGTGACCCGACAGTGCAAATCGTGAATGATGCACAAGCAGATTACGTTCGGCATTTCATTCAGGGTGATCCTGATTTAGCGGATATTCCGGTTCTGGCCGCCGCAGCGCCGTTCAAAGTGGGTGGACGTAAAAATGCGCCGGCAGAGTTTGTTGAAGTTGAAAAAGGTGATTTAACCTTCCGCAATGCAGCAGATTTGTATCTCTATTCCAATACACTGGCTGTTGTGAAGGTCACCGGCGCTGATGTGATTGAATGGCTGGAGTGTTCGGCCGGCATGTATAACCAGATTGATCCAAATTCAACTCAACCACAGTATCTGTTGAACTGGAGCGGCTTCCGTACTTATAACTTCGACATGATCAGTGGTGTGAATTATAAGATTGATCTGACTCAGCCTGCTAAATATGACGTTGATTGCCAGATCATCAATCAAGGGGCGAACCGTATCAAGGAGCTGACTTACCAGGGCAAACCGATCGATCCTCAAGCCAAATTTCTCATTGCTACCAATAACTACCGCGCCTATGGCGGTAAATTTGCCGGCACAGGCGAAGATCACATCGCATTCGCTTCACCGGATGAGAACCGCGCTATTTTGGCGGCTTACATTGTCAAAATGTCTAAACAGAAAGGGATGGTAGAGACTAAAGCCGAGAATAATTGGTCAATTATGCCAATCAAAACTGATAAGCAACTGGATATCCGTTTTGAAACGTCTCCAAGTGAGAAAGCGGCGAAGTTTATCAAAGCATTTTCTCAATACCCGATGAAATATTTGGCAAACGATGATATCGGTTTTGCGGTATATCAAATTGATCTAACTGAAAAAAAATAATTTTAACTGTCCTACGCCTGCCCTGATTTGGGCAGGTTTTTATTTGTTTACCATCAACAGGGGAATAATTTCCCATAAGGAATTAAGATGCGTTTTTTTAATTTATTATCAGCAATATTCGTTTTACTAATTGTTGGCTGTGCGAAGCAACCAGAAGTAACAGAAGTGACTGACTCGTTAGAGTTTCGAGCAACATTGGAAGAGGGTGCATCTTGTATCTTACCTGCTACTCCGCCGAAAGATTATGACTTCGTTGCCAAAAATGACCGTTATGGTCAGAATGCAACCGCATCGACAGATTATTTCAAACTGGCTATTAGTTATTCTCCAGCATTTTGTAAGAGCAAAGAAAAGAATATTAACAAACTGAAAAGTAGTAACAAACTTGCTGAGGCGCAGCGTGAATATGAAAAGTTTGAATTGCAATGCTTCTCCGAAAACAAATTTAGTTGGGTCATTCACGGCTTATGGGCGCAAACCTGCAACGGTAAATCAATGGCGCAGTGCCGTGATTGGTCTGATGTTCGCAAACATCCACGTCTTTGCAAAGGGGATTTGCCACAATTGGATTATCAGGTGATTGAACCTTATCTGTGCGCTTCTCCCGGGGCAGATCTGTTACAAGGTCAGTGGGAAAAACATGGTGTTTGCGCGTTTGCAACGCCAGATCAATTTTTCAGTAAACAGCAGGAGCTGTTCGATGAGTTGGTATTGCCGAGTAATCGTCCATCTAATGAACAATTAATTAAGTTCCTCCAGAAAAATAACCCATCATTGAAGGGAAAAACCATTCAGATCAATAGTGATGAATTTTACATTTGCTACAGCAAAAATTTCGACGTGATTGATTGTCCAAAGCGTGAGTAATGATTGTTCTCCTTTCTATAACGGAAGATCACAGTGATGTGCCTGACCTACGGTAGCGTGGGTCAGGTTTACCTTCTCTTCAAATAGTCGATATATCCCTTTCAGGGGATATTTTTTTCTTATCCTTTATAGGGTATAAACTTGAATTTATCCTCTACAGGATATATTTTGTATTTATCCGTCATAGGGGATAATTATGAAGATCACATCACCAGCAATGCTCGCACTCGCAATGAGAGAGGCCCGCAAAAAAAGCAAATTGACTCAGCGGGAAACGGCTGATCGGGTCGGTATTAAACAGAGCACTGTATCGGGATTCGAGAAGTATCCAGAGGGCAGTAAGATAGAAACCTTGTTCAAGTTACTCTCCGCGTTGGAACTGGAGCTCCATGTATCAGAGCGCGGGAATTCACAAAGAACGAGCACCGGTTGGAAAGAGGAGTGGTAATCGATGAAGGCGTTGACGGTTGCGCTTAATAGTTTTGAGGTAGGAACGCTATTTCGTGATGGCACTGGTGCGATGTCATTTCAGTACAAAGATGAGTGGTTGCTCCTGAATGGCGCTCGTGCCATTTCACTTTCAATCCCTCTTAGCACCCAACGGCATAGAGGCAAAGAGGTATTTAATTTCTTCGATAACTTATTACCAGATTCTGATGCGGTTATTGCCAGGATACAGGCTCGGTTCAAGATACAAAGCAAGCATCCTTTTGATCTATTGGCTAGTGTGGGAAGGGACTGTGTAGGGGCCATTCAGCTTTATCCAGAAGGAGCGGACATCCCTCCCGTCAGTGATATGGTTGGTGAACCGCTCAATGATGATGCTATTATCGAGCTGCTAGAAGGGTATCAAAGCTTCCCGTTGGGAATGACAGAGCGAGATGATTTCAGGATCTCATTAGCCGGAGCTCAAGAAAAAACCGCGCTTCTCTGGCATCAGGAATGCTGGCAACGCCCCCAAGGAAGTACACCCACAAGCCATATCTTCAAACTGCCAATTGGTCGGATAGAGCAAAACAATATTGATCTTAGAGAAAGCTGTGAAAACGAATGGCTTTGCTTAAAGATTGCTAAGGCATTTGGCCTCCCTGTAGCTAATGCCGAATTGGCAACCTTCGGAAAGCTGAAAGTATTGATTGTTGAACGCTTCGATCGCCGATGGTCATCTGATGGGAATTGGCTAATGCGTCTTCCACAGGAAGACCTTTGCCAGGCTTTAGGTATTGCTTCGGCACTCAAATATGAGTCGGATGGTGGACCTGGCATTGCAGACGCCATGAAGCTGTTGCTCGGTTCTCTACAACCAACTCAGGACAGAGAAACGTTCTTCAAGTCTCAGATCCTATTCTGGCTGTTGGCGGCGATTGATGGTCATGGCAAAAATTTCAGTATGTTCATTCAGCCTGAATCAGCGTACAAGATGACACCACTTTACGATGTGTTGTCGGCTTACCCTATTTTTGCGACGAAAGGGATAGCATCGAAGAAGGCCAAAATGGCAATGGCATTACGAGGAAAGAATCGCCAATATAATTGGGCGTATATCCAGCCATGTCATTTTTTATCTACCGCTCAACACGTTGGATTTTCTACTGAGACAGCAGAAAGTCTGATGACACGGATGGGAGAAATGTCAGGAGCTGTAATCGACCAAGTTGCGCGTGAATCACCCAAAGACTTCCCTAGTCACATTAGCGGTCCAATCTTTGAGGGGCTTGATAAGCAGGCTAAAAAACTCCGTGTTGGATAAATCAGTTACTGGAAAGGTGGTGTGCCACTGTAAGATAACGAACAATTTCCCTCTTAGGGGATTGTTTTGAATTTGTATGTAATTCTTACTCTTTCTAGAGGGTGAAATATTAATTTTTTAATTTCTGTTTTTTGGGGTTCCATTCTTTTTCCCTTTCTTGATGTTTTTTTTTATGAAAAAAATAGCGGAACGTATTAATTGAATCCAAGGATATTAAATAGCTCGGCAAAATAGTCTACCTCTTTGAAGGAACTCAATTCGGTTTGAACGGTTTGGGCAATCGTTAAATCAACACATAACACTAACCGGATCGAATTATGCCTATTATGGCGCTGATATCCCGAAATAAACGGCGTCTGATGCAGAAAACCGCCCAGAAAAAATATTGCTTGCAGTCTTATAGCAATTCACGTCAAGCTCTTCTGTCTTCTGTCTTCTGTCTTCTGTCTTCTGTCTTCTGTCTTCTGTCTTCTGTCTTCTGTCCTCTGTTTCTCTGCCCCCTAAGCAACGAATTGATAAAGGGTTTCAAGATCTGATGTTATAGAATATCATCAAAATTAGATCTGAAATTAACCAATTTAGCCGTAACTAACTCAACCAATTTAAACTTGGATCTATCATGACAAATAGAAATGTTATCTGGTTAGTAAGGCCTGTAGGCTATCAGGCCATTTTGAAACGTTGCCCTGGCTGTGAAGTAAAAAAGGAGTTTTATCCAGCCGGCACTTTTAGGGTTAATGCGCAAAAAAAAGTCTTAGATGTGTGGAGTATCTATAAATGCGAAAAGTGTGATTACACTTGGAATATTGATATTTTTTCCAGGATTCATGTCAACAAATTGGAAAGCAATTTGTATGAACGGTTTTTGCATAATGATCAAGATGAAATACGACGGTATGCGTTTGATTATCGCGTATTGGCAAAGAATAGAGCTGAACTCGGCGCGGCTCCTGACTTTATCATCGAAGGTAAAGAGCTTCATGACATTGCTCAAATTCCAGCGGCAGAGATCACAATACAGCTTGAATATCCCATTCCTATCAGATTGATCTCAATCTTGACCAAAAAGCTTGCATTGTCACGTAGTCGAGTGGCTAAACTTGTTGATCAAGGCACTATTCAGGGGGTAACAGAAACGGAATTAAACAAAAAGTTGAAACGCGATATCACTCTTAGCGTTAACGTTAACGATTTATTGCAAGAGTATGAGAGTCATTGTGTCTAGATGACACAGAATTTCCTGGAGATGACGGGTATAAGAATGGATGAATGAAATGAATACAATAAAGAAATGGTGGGTGCTCACTGCTGTTTCAGTCGCGTTATCGCTGGTTGCTATCGATATGACAGTGTTATATACCGCGTTACCGAGTCTGACCTACAGTTTGGGGGCGAATACAACGGAAAAGTTATGGATAGTGAATATCTATCCTCTTATCGTCTCTGGGTTGTTGCTAGGTGCGGGTACCTTGGGAGATCGCATCGGGCATAAACGATTGTTTGTTTACGGTCTCATCATCTTTGGGTTCTCATCCTTGGCGGCGGCCTACTCTTATTCGCCAGAAATGTTGGTAGTTTCTCGAGCGTTATTAGGAGTTGGGGCGGCAATCATGATGCCTGCCACACTGTCGATTATCGCTTTGACATTCGAAGATGAAGATGAGAAATCATTTGCCATTGGGATCTGGACTGCGGTTGCCTCTGGCGGCGCGGCCATAGGCCCCCTGATTGGCGGCTTATTGCTTGAATATTTTTGGTGGGGATCAGTGTTTCTGATCAACGTTCCTTTGGTGATTTTGACACTCATTCTGTCATGGTTGTTTGTCCCAACGGCGAAAACAGATTCGTCTCATCCGTGGGATCTTATTGGCTCATTGCAGATCATGGTTGTCTTGATCAGCTTTGCCTATGCCATCAAGGAATTTGCCAAACGGCAGCCCTCCTATATCGCAATATTGGTCACTTTCACCCTGACGATAGGTTTTCTGGCGTTGTTTATTCGACGGCAAAAACGCAGTGTGTATCCGTTGATTGACTTTGGCCTGTTCAAAAGCCCGGCTTTCTCATCGGCGGTTATCGCCGGGCTGGTGGCTTCCGCCTGTTTGATGGGCCTTAATTTGGTGTTAAGCCAGCGTTTGCAACTGGTATTATCATTAACGCCTTTGCAATCCGGGCTCTATTTTCTGCCATTCTCATTGGGCGCGATTGTTGCAAGCCCGGTGAGTGGTTGGGTTCTTCCTCGTTTAGGGAGTGCGCGATTCCTCATAACCTCGTTGTTGATGTATGCCATTGCCATACTGGCGCTCATGGCGAGTTTTTCAACACCTCTGCCTGTGCAGATAGCTTGCTTTTTTGCGCTCGGTATGTGTCTTGGAGCAACAATGACCGCTGCATCCACGACTATCATGCAGGCTGCACCGCCAAATCGGGCAGGTATGGCGGCGTCCGTTGAAGAAGTTTCTTATGAATTGGGCGGTGGATTGGGCATTGCGATCATGGGTAGCATTATGTCATTCATCTATAGCTATTTCATTGACATTCCAGTGGATTCTCCAGTCTACGATATTGCTAAAGATGGTATTGATGGCGCACTGACTGCGGCAAAAGATATGGCGCCGGATGCCGGGCAAGCTTTGGTCAGCCTCGCTAAGTCAGCGTTCGACGATGCTGTTTTTTCTGTGATGGGCGTTGCGTCCCTGTTTCTCCTGATGATGGCGGCGTTGGTGTGGTTCAATTTCCGCCGCTCCTCATTGAGTGATGCATCTCATGCTGCGGTTCATCATCAGTGAAATAGGTGAGTAGGATTGATTGCATCCATCGTTTCTTAATCAGAAGTTAATGGTTGAATAAGGGAGCCGCATTTTTGCTGGCTCCCTTCCTCATTTAGCTTCATGGATACGCTTGGGTTTTGCCTTGATATTCAATCCTGTGACCCTCTTTTTTTATTCATTCCATACATTGATAGCGATTAATTAGCCATTTCATGTGACATTAATCACATTTTTTTTATATTCATCTGATAAATATCGTGATCTCGTGGTCATATATTTAGAGAGCGAAATGCTCTGTTATTTGTCTCCACTCCATCCTACTCAGCTGGAAGCGGTCTGTTGTTCTCTCTAACGCCGCGTATTAAATGATGGCTGTTTTACGCTGTCATTTTTTTACCGCGGAACAGACCGGCGCTATTTAAAAGAGCCGTATGTCATGGCTCGTTTAATAGCTTCTTGCGTTATCCCCCATCTCAGGATAATGGTTCAGTTATGTCAGGTTTCAAATATGGATGGATTAGTTTTCACCTGCCGAATTGGCATACTGCCCCAAACCACCTTTCAGGTCTCGCAATTTACTTTACAGGAAGCGCTGTCACCGCTTTATCGCCTGAGGTTAAAAGTGGTGAGCTCACGTGATGACATTCCCCTGAATGAACAGCTGGGACTGCGCGTCACTGACACGGGAATACACCACGCAAAAACGCGAATCCGCCTATGATTTTTGGTGTCGGTTGGCGGCGGAAGAGGGCATTATCTTCTGGTTTGAGGAAAAACAGACGTTGTTCTGTGATTGCCGCCTGGGCATGCAGGCGGATATCGAACTGACTTACAATACGCACCCTGAAACGGACGAGACAGACACCACCGCGTACCAGTGGAGTTATGGCGAATACCTGTGCCCGAATGGCACGGTCCAGAAAGACCATAACTTTCTTAACCCTAAATATTCGCTTGAGCATCAGACGCAATCCGACGATAGCGGACACAACTCGGTGTTTGAAAGTTACGGCCGTTTCCAGTGGGACGAGGAAGGAAAACCGTTTACCCAACTGCGGCTGGAACAGTTACGAAACTACAGCAAAGTCGGCACCGCCAAAACCAACTGTATCCGGCTGCGTCCGGGCAAAATACTTTGATGGCTCTGAGCACTCCGATAATCTAAAGATGTTAATTGAGGTGAAATTTCCAGGGGATGATCTCTCTGACGATCAAGAAATAGATTATATCCAGATTGCGACCGAAGACCGCTTTGGGGTGATGCGTATCATCGATAACCGTACAGAAGAGCAAAAACAGTATGATGAAACGTGGCGAAAACTTTATCAGCCCGGTTCTCAACACTATAAAAATCCCATCCCACTGGCCCCGCTGCCGCTCGGTTCGCCGCCTGATGAGGACGCTTTACCCACGCCTCCCGCAGAGGGTGTGCCGGGAACCATTCCGCAGCCGCTGACCAAAAAACTCCCGCTGGTCAGCACCTCCCCGTGGTCGTTTTTACTCAGCTATGAAGATTGGGTAATCCTCGGACAGGAAGTGGCTGGTCTGACTGAAAACGGGTTGAATTATGTCCGCGACAGTACCCGGGAACTCCTTGCTCAGTTTGGAGTCTGGTTCAATCAGGCTGGCAAATGGGTGTGTAACGAGGTTATTGACCCGATAAGCCATCAGGTCAGCTACGCTTTTTCCTGGGTCAGTGAACAAACGGGGAAAATCGTGACTTGGACTGAAAGTGAGATAAAAGCCCGATGGCAGACGGTGCAACAGGGTTCAGATATCACTCTGGAAGAGCTAAAAAACATCAGCTGGATGCAAATATTAAAAGAGGTGGGGGAAGGCATGCTGGAAGTGGTGGTGATTATTGCCGGTGTTGCCGTTGTTATCCTTATCACCCTTGCCGTCGCTGCCGCGCTGATTGCACTGGTGGAAATTTTAGCTGCCGCTGCTGCGGTAAGCGCCGCCGCGTTAGCCGCCGTCCTGACAATATATTGGCGAGTGTGACATTCGCCACCGCCTCATAATTAACGGAGAAAATATGGATACTTCAGATTACTTTGCCCAGTTGAAATCACAACTGGCCGTGTTTACCTTCCTCAATGGCGATGGGCTGACTGTTTCCCGTCTTGGGATTTCTATCACCCTGTTTTTTAAACAAGGCTACACTCAAGAGAAAAAGCAACACATTTTGGCCTGTTACCGGCGCTTTCGCGAAGAATTTAGCACTCACCTGCGTTTTCATACTCATGAATTAAAGGGGTTAAAAAAATATTCCCCGGAAAATATAGCCAAAGTGGAAGAGGCCATTCTTAATCAGAAAAATAATCAGCCCTCTAGTTGGGTAGTCAGTGAGGCTAAAAATATCTATGAAGCTCCCCGCTATCTGATGCATTACCTGGATTCCCGAGAAATTGATGGTGACGATGTTGAAGGTGCAGAACCGAGCACAACCGTCTGGCACTTAATACGAGAAACGGAAAATATAACGGAGTAAATCTAATATCTCCATGCCGAAAGTATCACGTTGATTTTATATAACTATGGCATTCATAAAAGCCGGAAAGTGAAGATATGGTTAAAGCAAAACGTTAACCAGATTACTTATTTAATAGTAATAATGTATTAATTATTTTGGTCCAGCTCAAATATCTGGATTGATTCGTGGAGGTTTCCTTTTTTATTGCTACTTTTAAAATCGTCACTGTATTTTTAGTACCTTAATAAATGACGCAAATTATCATTCCATGCGGGGTAACCGGGCTATCAATTCCCGTTTTTTTACTCTGCATGTTCGCTTTCTCTGGTAGTCAAAAGTAAACGCTGTGTTATTCGACTAGTTTATATGCAGATAGAGTATGGAATCTGCACATTTCGTTTCTGCCCGTCGGGCTTGCAATGGAAAGGTGAATATTATGCGTGTTCAATTAGGGCAATTATATGATTTGCGATATTCGCTGAGAGTTGATCAATTATGTGTCGGTGAAGTATTAATGCCCTTGGAGCGATTGGAACCGGCACACCTCAAGGTAGCGATTGAATATTTATTGAATAAGTATTCTATTCTGAGAGCACGGTTTATCGGTAGCGGGATGGATATGAAGATGGATTTCGTACCGCCTGGCAGTGAATTATTGCGACAGGCTTTTGAAGTCAGAGAGCCAGCCGATAGTCAATGTGATCGCCGACGCTTAATATCAAACTACATTGCTAAGGTTAGGGCTGCCATGAATTTGGCAAATCCGCCGTTATTGCGTTACTGCCTGTTTGATGGCAATTGCGCCCGTGATCAAAGATTGGTATTGATATTCAATCACTTAGTTTGTGACGGTATTTCCAGCCGGATCTTATGGCGAGATCTTTCAAAGGCATACAGAATGTCAGTGAGTGGTCAGCCCCTTGCCCTTGAGAGTGCCACAAATTACGAGCAATTTTGTGCTGAGTTGTATGAACGACATCGGCAAATCGTAAAAGCTGTTATCCCTGATGATGAACAACAAATTGAACAACCTACCCTGAATATTCTCGGTGGGCGAAGTGTTGAGTCACTCCCCATTAGCAGATTGTCTGAGGCCGTCACAGAAATCAGGCAGCTTGATGGCGAAGCTTTAAATAGGATACGCCTTTTGGCTAAACGACATCGCGTCAGTGTTGCGGATTTATTGTTAGGTAGTTGGTTAAAGGCGCTGGCGGCTGTTTTTGGGAAGGGCAGCCTGAATATGCTGTTGTGGGTCAGTCCTCATTTTGTGGGATATTGGGAAACCTCGGTGGCTAATCTTGTCGGGTCAGTATCATTTCCAATCACAGTTAAGTTTAATATTGATCCAGAGCCATCGTTGGATAGCACTCTCCAGCATGCGGTACAAGAGTTCAATAACGCGATGGAAAAAGCGGCGGATTATGCTGCGACTTACTTGGTACCTAATTCCATCTTTGGATGGCCTGAGCTTCCTGCAATTTCTTTCAATTTCGTTGGTGATCAACGACGGTCTCCTAATGTTATTGGCTATGAACTGTCGCCTGAAAAAATACGTATTGGGAAACCCGATGAAGATGCGCAAGAGATACCATTGAGCATGGATATAGAGATCTATGCCGATATGATGGAAGTCACTATTTCTTCCAGGCCAGATTGCCATCTACAGATTTTACCGCCTCGTTTAATGGATCTTTGGTTAGAAATGATTGGAGAACTTGGAATTGAACAGCCGTTTTTCTCTGGTTATTAATAGCATATCTCACCATTTTTTCGCCTTTTATGGGCGTAAAATTTGACGCATAGGGGACGAAAGCCCGATGCGTCTTGATAATGTGCAGCTTAAACGGGCTACACGTCTGATGTTTTGTTTCGTGGTTTGGAGAAGAGTGGCATGCAACTATTCAATCTGGATTGGGTGAAACGTAATATCGTATTGCCCGAAGCTCCGTTATTAACTCAATGTACTGTCATTAGCAGAAACACCGATTTTACTCACCGGGTGAAGGAATTGATTGAGGCGAAAGGAATAGATGTCGTTGATATTGATCTTGGCGCAGATCCCGCCTCCCAAATTGACTCAATAGGGGACACGGACACCCTGATCTATTTAGCTAGCCACGAAGAATTCTTGAACGCTGCGGATATTGTGGCTAATGAATTACGTAAGTTCGAAAGTTTACGCCTTATTGCTAATAAAGTTGCTGAGCGCCATCACGATGCAAAACCGCGGCTTTGGGTCCTTACCCAAGGTGTGCAGGGGTCTGGCGAGCAATTTAATACGGTAGGTTTGTCTGGTAGTAGTTTATGGGGATTAGGCCGGGTCATTGCGAAAGAGTATCCCTCTGTTGACGTTGGCTTGATTGATTTGCCGGTTAAACAGGTTGGGAACGAAGAGATAACATTGGTTCTTGCCATCATGGCAAATCAGCATCAACAGAGAGAGTTTCTCATTCATGATCAATGTATTTGGCAGCGTCAGGTTGGACCATTAGCGGTTAGCCAAGAAAAGACGGAGATAAAACAGAATGCAAACTATCTCGTCATCGGCGGGTTTGGCGATACCGGGCGTATGCTGGCTGAAAGCCTGTTTGCGGCTGGAGCAAGGCACGTCACGTTGATGGGGCACTCCGCTCCGCCAGCTAATTTAATTACTGAGTCTGAACAGCGAAAAGCACAGGGTTGCAATCTCCGTTTGTTCCAAGGTGATGTAGCCGATATTGAGGACGTCAAAGCGGTGTTGCGGCGTATCGATAGAACGGGGCATCCTTTACGGGGGATCTATCATTTGGCAAGCGTTGTTGAAGGCGCTCTGCTTACCACGTTAAACAGCCGTTCGGTTGAAAAAGTTTTCCGCCAGAAAATAGCGGGAAGCTGGAACCTACATCTGGCAACTCAAGAGTTAAGTCTGGATAGATTCATTACATTTTCTTCACTGTCAGAGATTATTGGCGTTGCAGGTCAGGGGGCATGTACTGCCGCGAACGCATTCGTGGATGCCTTGATGAGATATCGGGTCTCGACTGGATTATCAGGAGCGGCGATCGCATGGGAGCCTGGGGATGATATTAAAAGTGTCATAGATACCGTCATCAGAGCGGAGATTGCTCATTATGCCGGGCTGATTGTTGGAAACTTTAGTCAGATTGCGCTGGAGCGGCTGATTTACCAGCAAGAGCCGGTGAATGATATAGAGCCTGCTTTCGGTTCTACGCAAAGTGATAATGCTATGGTCACGCCTGAAAAACCTTCCCATGAAGAGCAACGTCAGGCGATGACTGAAATAGTGATAGAAGAGCTGAAAAAATTGGTTGCAGGAGGAAACGTTACTGCTGACACGAAGTTGAGCGAGATTGATATGGACTCCATGTCGGCGGTGACGATTGCTCAGCGGTTGCGTGAGATCATTGGGAAATTAGTCCCCATGTCCGTCTTTTTTGACGACTGTAGCATTTCTGAGCTGGTTGAAAAGTTGAAACGCTATTTCTGACGAGCCGTTGACTGATGAAGTAACACCAAGCACAAACTTTGCCCTCTTCGTAACGAGGCTGGTTTAGCCAGAGGGTGGGGATACTGTTTAAGTATTTATGGAGCTTGACACGTTATGTATAAAGATTGCCCACAGACTGGTGATGAAGAATTGCTGTCCATGCAGCAAAAAGCTTTATGGTTCATTGACAATTATACCCCTGGCGATTCCAAATATAATATTTCCATGGCATTCCGTATTCACGGATCGTTTCAAATCGATGCTTTTCGCTATGCGGTCAACCGGCTTGTTTCCAAGAATGCCACCCTGAGAAGCACTTTCGTTAATGTAAATGGCGAGCCAAGGTTGGTCATTAACGAACACTTGCCGCCGACATTGGAGGTTTTCGACGCAACGAACTTGAGTCAGGAGGCGCTTGAAGATGCAGTTCAGAACTTTCATTCCATCCCGTTTCAGTTAGAAAAAGCGTCGTGTCTGCGTTTTGGTATCTACGTCGTCAGTGCGGAAGAGTACGTTTTACATATGTGTGTTCACCATATTGTGTCGGATTTTACTTCAATGGGGCTGATGTGGGATCAGCTTGAACACTATTATCTGGCTGAACTTGGTGAAGATGATGATTCTTGGTTGCCGCCCGCCGAGGATTTCAAGGATTATGCTGTCAAAGAACAAGAGTATTACCAAAGTGAAGCGGCGGAAGAATCGAAAGCTTATTGGAGTGAATGCTTAAAGCAGCCGCCAGCCGTGTTGCAATGGGATAGTTTTTGGCGCAAAGGCCCTAATGACCAGTCATCCATTCTGTTTAGCATTGGTGAAGAAACAACCCAAAAAATCAAGCGGCTTGCATCAAAAATAGGTGGATCAGTCTTTACGGTCATGTTGGCCGCATGGAGCGCTTACATTGCCAGAGAGACAAAATCTGCTGATATCGTTATGGGGGTGCCGGTATCGATGCGTCACTCGGTTCATCAGCACATTGTCGGCTGTTTGTTTAATACATTGCCCATACGTTTATCCGTCGAGCAGACATTTCACCACTTCCTATTGGCGGCGAAGGAGCGATTGTTATCCGCCCTTGATAATCGAAATTTTTGTCTCAGCCAAATAGTCGAACACTTGGCTGTGGAACGATATGATGATCGTAACCCATTGTTTCAGGTTGCGGTGAATATGTTAGGACAGGTGGGGCAATCGCGTTGGATGATGCTGGAGATGGCTGACGATTCTGTTCAGGCATCATGGGCGGGACGGACTATTTCCCCATTCAGGGTTTGTCAGCAAGAAGGCTTGCTTGATATTGAACTGTTGTTTTTAGATGCCGGTTCCCATTTAAGATGTGAGTTTAAAGCGGATAAACATTTCTTCTCGCATTTAGGTCTTCGGATATTTGCAGAGCGCTTCGAGCAAGTGCTTGAGATGCTGATAGCAGATCCTGATGAAGAGATGAATACTGTGTTGGCGCCAGAATCAGAGGATTACAATCTGCCATCAGGCCCGATTAATTCTGGCGTTCTTCCAGAAGTATCAGACCAAACCCTCGTTTCACTTTTTGATCAACGGATGACGCAACAAGCAGAGTCGGTAGCGATTCGTTATGGCGCCGATACATTAACTTATTCGGATTTGCAGCGTTGGTCGCTGGAGGTCGCGGTTCAGCTTAGACAAAATGGGGTTGTGCCCGGCGATCGCGTCGGGATTGCATTGTTGCCTTCATCGGAAGCGGTGGTGGCGATGCTTGCTATTATGCGTGCGGGCGCGGGATACGTACCGTTAGATCCCAGGTTGCCGCAGAACCGTCTGGCGCAGATTGTCGAACAATCAGAGATGAAGGTTATCATTGTTAACGCTGATGTTGACCCGGATAACTGGTGTACAGCTAAACTGATGACCATTGCAGCTACTGAATCTTCCGTTGCGGCAGGGCGTGTTGATCTCAGTTCATTTGATCATTCGACATTTGATCACGGTACGCCTTCTTCGATCGCATACAGTGTCTTCACTTCAGGTTCCACCGGAATTCCCAAAGGCATTGATGTTGAACACAACAGTGTTGTTTCCTGTTTTAACGCGATGGACGAATATTTGGCTCCCGCGCCAGGCGAAGTGTGGACGTGGTTCCATGCCGCCAGCTTTGACTTATCGGTGTGGGAGATTTGGGGCGCTCTGTGTTCCGGTGGGATTTTAGTCATTGTGCCCGATAATATACGTAATCAACCTGACAAGTTGCTGGATCTGATCGCGGCAGAGCAGGTAACGATTATCACCCAGACGCCATCCAGTTTGAAAAGCCTGTTATCTGAGTTTCAGGCTCGGCCAAGGGCTTATGCGATAAAGCATTGGGTCATTTGTGGGGAAGCGTTGCTCAGTGCCACGATTCGGCCCTATTTGGATGGGAGGTGGACATTGTGGAATATGTATGGTCCGGCGGAGGCAACAATTTACACCACCGTGGAGAAAGTAACGGCGGAGCTGACTGACTACAATGTGATCCCCATTGGCAAACCGTTAAACTTCGCAACGGTCTATCTTTTAAATCCTGCGGGGCAAACACCCTCGATAGGTGAGGTTGGCGAAATTTACATTGGCGGTCGTGGCATTGCCCGTGGTTATGTTGGTCTTGAACAGTTAACTGATCAACGTTTCATTGCCGATCCCTATATTCATCATGGACGTATCTATAAAACCGGTGATTTAGCCTATTGGGATGGAGAACGAATCCATTTTTGCGGTCGCGTGGATGACCAGGTAAAAGTTTCGGGTTATCGAATTGAGATTGCTGAGATTGAGGATTGTCTTAATCGCCATCATGCTATTGCGGACGTTGCCGTTATTATTGAATCTCACGCAGGGCTTGATCGTTTAGTCGCAATATTCGTCCCTGTCAGTAAGGATAACCTTCCCGAAGAGTCCGCTATTCGTGAGCATCTCAAGGCTTATCTCCCCATTTACATGTTGCCTGGCAGGATTATGTTGGCTGATGAATTGCCGCGTAATGCTCACAACAAAATCGACAGAAAAGCATTAAGTGGCTTGATTAAAGCGGGACAATTGATCGATATCAGTTCGTTGAGACCGGCGCCTGTGTTACCTGCTGATTCGATTTTCGCTGAAATTTCGAGAATTTGGTGTGAAGTGTTGGGAAGATCAACCGTCGGGCTGGATGACGCATTTTTTAATATTGGCGGCACTTCATTGGCACTGACGAAAATCCATGCACAGCTTGTTCAATTACCGGGATGTGGCGCTTTAGCGCTTGCAGATTTATTCCGTTTTCCAACCATTCGAAAGTTAGCTAATTATTTTTTAAGCCCTCTGCAATCGGTGACACCGGTAGAAGTTGCGGATAAATCAACCCAAACGCGACGTCAGAAAACGTTGAATGCAAGAAAAGCGTTGAAGGAAAAACAAACTCACTCGCTGAAAGGGGAACAAGATGTCTGATAATGCGATTGCCATCATTGGCGTAACCTGTCGGTTACCGGTGGCGAATAGCTTAAATGCGCTATGGGAGAATCTTGTCGCTGGCCGGATACTTGCTAAAAGATATAGTCAGGAAGAGCTGATTCGCCGTGGGGTAGCACGGCATATATTCACGGCAAAAAATTATGTTCCTGTCGATTCGTGTTTACCGGATATTGATCTATTCGACCCGGATTTCTTTTCAATCAGCCAGCGAGAAGCTGAATTGCTCGATCCTCAACATCGAATGCTGCTTGAATGTGCATGGGAACTGGCCGAAGCGACGGGTTATGGTAATCCTTTCCGACGCCCGCGTATCGGGGTTTTTACCGGGAGTTCGATGAATACCTATTTGCCTAATGTCATTAAGTCTGAGTGTGATTTGGTTTCAATAATGGGGACCGAGCTTATGCTGACTAATGATAAGGATTATCTCCCGGCACGGATTTCATACAAACTCGGTTTTAACGGGCCGAGTGTGGCTGTCTCGACCGGCTGTTCGACATCACTGACAGCGGTACATATGGCGATACAAAGTCTCTTACTTGGTGAGTGCGAGATTGCTTTCGCCGGTGGTGTTTCTGTGTATGCCTATTCTCGACCGGGTTATTTTTACCAGAGCGATATGATCTTCTCGGAAGATGGCTATTGTAGACCGTTCGATGAGAAGGCATCAGGGACTTTCTTTGGTGATGGAGCGGGGCTGGTGGCGCTACGGCCATTGGATGAAGCCATTAGCAATGGGGATACCATCCATGCGGTGATCCTTGGTTCAGCGGCGAATAATGATGGTTCATCGCGGGCGGGTTTTGCGGCGCCGGGGGTGGATGGGCAACGAAAACTCATTTTGGATGCTCAGGCGCTGGCGGGTGTTGGGCCGGATGAGTTAGGTATGATCGAGGCGCATGGTACCGCAACGCAGCTTGGGGATTCGGTGGAATATGCCGCGCTTTGTCAAGCTTTCCGCCAGAATACGGATCGTGAAAGATTCTGTGCGTTGGGATCGATCAAGGCTAACGTAGGTCATTTAGCCGCGGCGGCGGGAGTTGCCGGATTAGCCAAAACGATAATGGCGCTCAAGACCGGCGCCATTGCCCCACATCCGACTTTCAACAGGGCTAGCTCTGCTATGAATCTTGAGCAAAGTCCCTTCATTATCAACACGATTCCCATTAATTGGCCGGTGAAAGGGCCACGGCGGGCAGGGGTTAGCTCTTTTGGCGCCGGTGGTAGTAATGTTCACATGATTTTGGAACAAGCGCCGGTACGAAGGGCAGGCCAAAATAACGTTGGCTGGCGAGCTATTCCGTTAGGGGGACGCAGTGCCGATGCCTTGAACACATTGAGCGCCGATTTGGCAAAAATGTTGGAGGCTGAACCAGATACGCATATTGATGAAGTGGCTTTTACTTATGCGGAAGGGCGTGCCGCTCAGCCATACCGAGCCTGTTTGTATGCTAAAGATGTAAAAATGTTGATTGATGGTATTAAAAATGCCGATTTTACCGTCACAGCACAAATCTCTGAACCACAACGCTTGGTGGTGGCGCTTGGTCCGGCTATTCGATCCGCTTTATCAATGCAGATACCTGGCTATTGGCAAGAAGTGGATAGGTTGCTGTCTGAATTGCCGACAGATGTTTCCTGTGACATCAGTAAAATCGATATCACTGAAATGACAGTAAGTGATGGCAATAAGGGAAAAATTGCTAATCTTGTGGCGATAATCGCGGCGATCAATTGTTGGCGGAAGATGATTTCGACGCCAATATTCATCATATCCGATAGTCGTTACGACCTTGCGGTTGCTTGCTCGTTAGGCATGCTGACACTGCCTGAAATCGTTGATAAGTTGCTAGAAAACGCGACATCACATTTCGTTGAACGTGCTATCGCTTTGCCCGGAAGTTTTTGGTCTAAACATCACGGCATGATTGATGGCAATAATGTGAAGGCCATCTTAATTAATGGAGCCTCTTCGAGCTTACAGCAACAGAATGAGATCATATCAGCAAATGACGTGATATTAGCATTGGACCATTCGCCTGATAGTTTCTCTGAAATCGTGGCAAACCCTGAAAATATTATTCGTTTGGATACGGCCCATGAAGAGTACGACTCGGCTTTAGTCAAACTGGTCGGCAAGCTTTGGCAACGTGGTGTGGTGATAGATTGGTCTATATTGCGAGGCGGAGAAGTTGTTCAACGTATTCCACTACCGGTTCAACCTTTGCAACGTCGGCGCTGCTGGTACACAGATTCAACATTACCCGAGTACAAACCAGAGCCTGATGGTCGATCTATAGCAAGTTCTGAAACTGCCGACGAGTCAATCGGCGTTTATGTTGAACGCTGGAAACGAACACAGCGCCTGTCGCCGGTATCATCATCGGCGACTAAGCATAACTGGCTGATTTTCTACGATAACAGCGGTAAAGAAGTTTGTCCGATCGCCGATGTGTTGCGTGAACGGGGGCAAAACGTATTTGAAATGCACGAAAATTGCGTCGTTTCTTTCCATAAAATAGCTTGCGATGAAACTGCGTTCGATGAAACAGCATGTATCGTCAACGTTGGCGCTCCCGCCAATGTTCAGCGTTTGATGTTAAGGTTGAAGGAGCAACAAGCGCCCACGCCCGATCATATTCTCTTCATTTTGGGCGATATCACGTCAGCGGATAACATGCCGGTAGCGAAAAATCGACTCCCATTTACACTATTTAATTGGGTGAAAGCGTTTTCCCAACTGGGAAATAAAACCATGTCGTTAACATTGATCGGACCCGGTTTTGTTGACGTGATGGGCAGCGAACCACGGAGTGTTGAGCGGACTACAGCGCTAGCATCCATTCCGGCGATCAGCCAGGAATTGCCCGGCATGATCGTAAAAGTTATCGACACACCCGCCAAAGAACTTAGCTCTCTGAATGATGCTCAACATATCGTGGCTGAACTTTTCACTGCTCATGATCAGAATGTGGTTGCTCTGCGTCAGGGTTGGCGTTGGGAACGCTATTTTGACGTTGTAAACCCGGCAGTTAGCGAAAATCTTTCATCTGGCATGATCTGTTTAGTGACCGGAGGATTAGGAACGGTTGGTTTTGGTATTGCACAATATCTGGTCATTAAGTTTAACGCGAAACTTATCCTGCTCGGCCAGACACCCAGAGATCTTACTCAATCTGATACGTTGCAGAGCCAACGGGTAGCGCAATTGCGCAATATGGGGGCGGATTTTGCCGTGATTACCGCCGATGTGACAGATAAAGCCGGTGTGCTAGCGGAGCTTTCCCGTGTGGAATCCAGACTGGGGGCTGCGAATTGCTTTGTCCATGCAGCCGGGCTTTCTGGTCAGGCAACGATCCAGTGGCTACAAAATTCTGACCATCATGATTGGGAAAAGTTGATGCAGCCAAAGTTAAAAGGGGCGGCTGTTTTGCATGAAATATTTGCCGATCGTCCTCTGAGGTTTGGTTGTTTTGTCTCATCTCTGTCAGTGTTCGCGGGGGGATTGGGGCTTGCGCCTTATGCCGCGGCGAACGAAGCTTGTGCCGCGTTTGCTTCAACTCATCACTTGGATAAACCCTATTTTTCCATTGATTGGGATGGATGGGAAGGCTGGGATGAGTCAAATAGCTTCAAATACAGCGTAAATCGCACTCGCCCGTTACATCATGCCGATGTCGTTAATGCATTGGATATTATTTTCTCCACATGCCATGCAGAGCCGCGTTTTGCCGTCTCCACCGTACCTTTGAATGAGCGGTTGCATGATGTTGTGGAAAATTCATTGCCGGCGGATACGGCGCAGCCTGCAATGGCATCTCCCTCGGCATCAAATAAATCCATTATCGATGAGATGGCAGCCATTTGGCGTGATGTACTGCGCTGCCCTGTTGATCATGAATCGAACTTTTTCGATTTAGGGGGAGATTCACTGGTCGGGGCTGAGTTGGTGAGACTAGTTAAGGCTCATTTTAATGTTGCGGTATCTATGGTTGATCTTTTCGAATCGAGCACAGTGGCGTCTCTTACGATGCAAGTCGAGAAAAAACGATGCAAATAGAAAAAAAGCGCAATCAAAGCAGGGTGCTCTAGTGCAAATCATGCTCTAGCGCGGATCGGCAAGACCAACGTGTTCGGGAAAGGGAATTAGCATGAAATCAAAAACACAAATGCATTATTCAACAGATATTGCGGTTACCAGCATAGCTGGACGTTTTCCTAATGCAGATTCGAGTCAAGATCTTTGGAAGGCGATCTTAGGTAAACGAGAACTGATTTCGAGTTATACCAATGAAGAACTTCATCATCGGGGCGTTAATACTGATGAATGGGGATTGCATTACGTTCCGCGTGGTGGGTACCTCCAAGATCCAGAGGCATTTGATTACAGCTATTTTCAAATAATGCCGAGAGAAGTTTCTAAAATGGACCCTCAACAACGGATTTGTCTGGAGGTTTGCCATGAGGCGCTTGAACTTAGCGGTTATTCCAGCGGGGCAGACGCAGGGATCTGTTCAGTGTTTGTCGGCTCTCGCCGGAGTACCTGGCAGGCTGCACCGACGCTGAACCATTCTCCTGCTGACGCCATGCTGTTATTTGGCGGAAGTTCTGTCGATGCTTTGGCAACACGTGTTGCGTATAAGCTCAACTGCTTAGGGCCTGCTGTCAGTGTAGGCACTTTCTGTTCAGGTTCGCTGGTTGCTGTGCACATGGCTTGCAACAGCTTGTTGCTAGGTGAAAGTGACATGGCGCTGGCAGGGGGTGTTTGCGTCAGGTATCCGGCTCATGTTGGCTATATTTACCATGCAGGGGGAATATTGTCCCCGACGGGACGAGTTCGCGCATTCGACGAGAAAGCTGACGGTACGATTTTCTCTGATGCCGCCGCATTCGTAGTATTACGCCGTCTGGAGGATGCTCTGCTTAATGGCGAGCCGATTTTAGCGGTTATCAAGGGATCGGCCATCAACAACGATGGGGCGGTCAAAGCGGGTTATAGCGCTCCGGGTGTTTCAGGTCAGGAGCAGGTGATCCGTCGTGCGCTTGCCGCGGCTGATGTTCGAGCTGATCAAATTGGTTTAATTGAAGCGCATGGGACTGGCACACCTGTTGGTGATGGGATTGAATTACGGGCGCTAGGACGAGTATTTGCCGATGTATCTGCCAGATTCTGTGCTTTAGGCTCGATTAAATCCAATCTTGGTCATGCTGATTGTGCATCAGGTATCGCCGGGCTGATAAAAGCCATCTATGCTGTCAACTTAGGCATTATTCCGCCGTCAATGAATTGTGAATCTCCTTGTGCTGAACTGCGGGACCCTGAATCCCCGTTTTATGTGCCGACTGAATCCAGAGATTGGAATAACGATAAGGCGGCGAGAATTGCCGGTGTTAGCTCATTTGGGATCGGCGGCACAAATGTTCATGTTGTCGTTGCCGAACCACCGGCGACAAAGCCTGACACACCTTCCTCGGCGGCGGCACATCTGATTCCACTGAGTGCACGTACCGAGACAGCGTTAGCGCAAAAAATTTTGGATTTAATGAAATATTTTGAACAGTATCCAGCCGTGAATATTGCTGATGTGGCATTTACCTTGCAGCGTGGCCGACGACATTTACCCATACGCAAGGCGATTGTCGCACGTGATATCCATGAGCTGATATCGGGCCTGCTAGATAAATCCGTGGTGGTAGCCCCTCAATTGAGTGAACTGCAAGAGATGTATATTTCGCCTGCCTCTGTCTGGCAGGCCGGGGAAAGTATCAATTGGGATATTTTTTACCAGACCGAACATCGTAAACGGCTCCCGCTTCCAACTTATCCATTTGAAAGAACGGCAATCTGAGCTGTAAAACGGGTAGAGATCGTCTTCATTTTGAGGAAAGTGAGGTTGATATGAGTAATATTGAAATTATTCAGAGAGAAATAATCTCTATTTTTGCAGAAACATTTGGTTTACCGAAGGAAGAGATAAAACTGGAAATACCGTTAGTTGAATTGGGGGCGGAGTCACTCCTGTTATTTGAAGCATTGGAACCAATTCATAAACGATTTGGTATAAAACTTTCAGTACGACAATTTTTCGCAGAATTACAAACGGTTCGTCAACTTAGTGAATATATTTTGCTGGCGGATAAAAATAATGTTGTGGTGGATAAAAACAGGATTGCGGAAGATAACCATGCAGTAATTCAGCCTCAACCTGTCTTGGCTGATCAAGAAAAAAGAGTTGCTCAATCCGATACGCCAAATATTCCACCGGCTAACAAGGAACGCTTTTTTCAATGGATGTCGAGAAGTGCGCTACCGATTGAATCTGAGGAGAGAAAAAAATATCTGGCTTCATTTATATCTAAATATAACGAGCGAACGATTAAATCAAAAACGCATTCGGTAGCGGTACGTAAAAATATTGCAGACAGCCGTTCTGGGATTGGCTTTAAACCCTCCATAAAAGAGCTGCTTTACCCGATTGTCTGCACCAAGTTTGCTGGGCCTATCGTCCAGGATATTGATGGCAATGATTACATCGATATGACGATGGGGTTTGGTGCGCATCTGTTTGGTCATAGCCCACCCTTTGTAGTTAAAGCGCTTACTCAGCAAATAGACAACGGTTTTGGTTTGGGAACCCGGCATGAGATAGGCTTAGAAGTGGCTGAACTGATCAAAGAGATTACTGGCATGGATCGCGTTGCTTTTGTCAATAGTGGAACGGAAGCGGTAATGAATGCGGTTCGGGCAGCTCGGGCGCTTACTCGTCGTAATCATATTGTCCTTTTTTCTAGCAGTTACCACGGACATTGGGATGCGGTACTGGCGAGAGCCAGTGAATATGATGAAGTTAATACGACAAAACCTGTTTCAGTAGGCATACCTGAAAATATGGTTGCGGATGTTTCGGTGTTTGAGTTTGGTTCCAATGAAGCCATTGAATTTCTCAAAACGAATAGCACCGATATCGCTGCGGTGCTGGTAGAGCCGGTGCCGACTCGTGACCCAGGACTAAGCAATCCAGATTACTTGCGGCGTTTGCGTCTGGCGACCAGAGAGTTAGATATTCTGCTGATATTTGACGAAATTGTGACAGGTTTCAGAACCCATCCAGCGGGTATCCAGGGATTATTCGGCATTGAGGCGGATATTGTGACCTATGGCAAAACGATAGGTGGTGGAATGCCATTGGGCGTCATTACCGGTAGGAAGAATATGCTTGATTCGATTGACGGCGGAAACTGGAACTTCAACGATGACAGCTTCCCCGCAGCGGAGCCGACATTCTTTGGCGGGACCTATTTTCAACATCCGCTTTGCATGGCTGCCGCGAAAGCCACTTTGCTGGAGATCAAAAGGAGAGGGGAATCTTTTACCAAGGCATTGACTCGACGTACTGAATGGTTTGTTTCACGTTTGAACCAACTGTTCTTAAATCGTCGGGTTCCCATCGAAGCAAGATCGTTTTCCTCATTTTTTAGATTAATTCATCGCGACAACATGGATTTGCTTTACTACAACCTGTTGATGAGAGGGGTTTATATCTGGGAATGGCGTTGCTGGTTTATCTCCGATGCACATGATGACACTCATCTGGAAAAAGTTTATTTGGCATTTGTGGATAGCTTGGATGAACTTGAGGAAAACAACCTGCTTCCTCGATATAGCTAGATCAAACTAGATTATTGTGAGCGATAACTTATTGAACTATTAAGCATCCTATCCTCTGGCTGTGCTGATTTCGGTGCTTTGAAACGACGGCTCATAGTCTGTTGGGTAAATAAAATTAAGGAGAGCGTTATGCCGTTGGCAAACAAAAGCGTTTTCATTGGTGGGCCGATTCAATCCGCAATTTACGATGGTGGTTTTCATGAAGAGTTAAGAATGACCATCCAATTGGCGGTTAAGACGGTAGAGACACTGAATGGCAAGGTATTTTCGGCACATTTAACTGAGAAATTTGGTATTGATACCCCCAATTATACGCCGGAGATGGTATCGAAACGGGATTTCCAATGGATGCAGCAGTGTGATTTTTTCATGCCCATTCTCCCGGTTCATCAGGATGATGAATTATTACGTACTGACGGTACGCATATTGAGCTTGGTTGGGCTTCTGCCCTGAAACGGCCTGTCTTGTTGATCACTAAACTACCGATAGTGCGTGGCGGTAGCCATTTATTAAAAGGATTGGAGCATATTTGCAATTTGTCGAAATTGGACATTCAAGATTTTCGTCATAATCCGCGGCAAATTGGCGAGATTTTCAGGAGTTTTGCAGTTTAGTCGCTATGGAGCGCCTTTTGGAGATATACCGCCTTTCTATTGAATTGAAAGGCGGGTTAATAGCAAGTTTGTTTGAATGGGTAATTTGTGGAGTTACGATGGAAAATCAAGTTATTGAACCGATTTATGATGTTTTAGGAATGAAGATAAAAAACCCAATTATTGTTGGGTCGGGCCTGCTTTCTGATCAAGCTAAAAATATTCGCCAGTTCATCGCTCACGGCGCAGGGGCGGTCGTGACAAAAACGATTTATCCGCGCTCAGAAAAATTGCATACAGAAAAGACCTACTTGTTCAGTACAGGGATGTTGAACAATACGACATATTCGAAGAAAACCGTTGAATATTGGTTAACGCTTCTCCGTGAATTTAAGGAAGAACAACTTCCGGTGATAGTTTCTATTCATGCTGAATCACCTGCGGCGTTAGGTGAATTGGCTGTTCGAATCTCGGAAGTGACCGATGCCCCTTTGGAGTTGGGTATTTCATGCTTGCATGCGGACGACTTCACGGAAGATACACCGGAACGCGTATTCAACTACACCAAAGCGGTGAAGGAGCGAACGGATACCCCTTTTGCGGTCAAACTCTCGCTTAGCGATAATTTGTATGGGCGTGTTCAGGCTGCGGTAGAAGGTGGCGCTGATGCGATAACCTTGAGCGATACCATTTCGGGAATTGCATTCGACACCGCGAATGGCGAAGCGCTGCTTAATGGGGTTTGCGGATACTCTGGGCCGGGGATCAAACCAATGGTGCTTGCCGCTATTTATAACTTGCGTAAGCGAGGGGTGACGATTCCGATACTTGGGTCGGGAGGCGTACAGGATGGTAATGATGTTCATGAATACCTAATGGCAGGGGCGAATACGGTACAGGTTTATACCGCGCTTCATCGGCATATGTATAAAACATTGCAGCGCATTGTTAATGAATATACGCAAGCCATAACGTCAGAAAAAGTATGAGAAAAAGGGATAACATCATGAATAATAATAAAATTAGAGAATTTGCGGAACTGACCAGTGAGCAGGTTTTAACCGCGGTTGAAGGTAAAACATTGATATGGCCGATTGGCGGGATTGAGCAGCATGGTCCTCATCTGCCATTGAATGTGGATTCAGTGATCCCAGAAGCCTTTGCTCGCGTGTTGGCGGAGGATATTAATGGCTTCACCTTGCCGGTACAGCCGGTGTCTGCCAGATCATTGCCACAGAGTGGTGGGGGACTTGAATTTCCTGGCACGATTTATCTGGATGGATCAACATTTACCGCTTATATCAGCCGAACAATTAAAAGCTTGTGTTCATTGCCCTTTAAACAACTGGTGATCATTAATGGTCATTTTGAAAATGAAGGATTTATTTTCGAAGCGGTAGACGCATTACGAGCGGAGGGGCATTTTAACGATCGTTCCGTTATCGTATTTAGCTGGTGGAGTTTGGTATCTGATGATTGGACTCGTGAACATTTAGTTGATTTTCCCGGTTGGCACGCTGAGCATGCAGGGTTAACAGAAACGAGTTTAATGTTGCATTTACGTCCTGATTTAGTGAGAGCGGAGCGACCTGACCACGATAAACCGCCACGTGCCGGGATCTATCAAGTACCGATTAAAAAAGAGTTTTCAACGAGAGGCGTTCTTTCTAAAACATCCGGCTCAAGTGCGGAGATAGGCGAACTCATTTTCGAGCATGTCAGACAGCAAATACTGGAACTGGTTACTGCGGATTAATCAGTCTTAATATCGCTGCGTCTTTTCTATTTTGCCCTGGCTACTGGGGAAAAGTTTATTGCTTTTATATTATCAAATGCGCCTTAAAACCTTGTCTTTCAGGGGAAGGTTATAAGGCGCAGTTTTTTGTCTATCAGTATGGTTTTAACATCGGGAAAAAAGTGGCAAGCGTATTATGAAAAAACAGGTAAAAACTTTTATCATCAAAGATAAAAAGAAGTGGTTAATGTTCTTTTTCAGCGGATAAAAAATTCGATGCTATATTGGCATTGGAAGAGAAAACATCATGAAAAACAGGTTTTAAGTTTATTTTACATGGTTTTAAGAAGTTTACTGAAAATCAGAGATAATCGTTAAAGAAAGCGGATAAGATTTTAGATTAACCAGATTAACAGCATTAAAAATGATTAAAGAAATATGCTTTGATTTTAATGCCATTAACACACCATTTACTCTCTATGTTTTTAAAGTATATAAAAGAAACATAGAGTTATTAAAATAAAAGTGAAAAAACCTAAGTGTCAGTTTAATGGAAAGTATCAATTTAATGAAAATGGCATCGTTAAATACGAGGTGGAAAATAGAATTATTTACCTGTTACAGGCTCTGTTTATCATCTTTTTAACAGGGTTAACCTTATCTTTTTACTTGCATTTTCCCACCTTGACAATTGTCAGATGCTTTTTATCGGTGATTAGTTAGCTGAGGGTTGAAAAAATAGGTGCATTCATTAATGCCAGATTTTTTAAAAATACAGAGTGGCTAAAAACAGTCGACTCCCTTTCATATTTAATACATTTATCGGCAATGTTATCCTCCGATTATTTTACGTTTACCTAATCTGATACAACTATTCAAAAGTGATAATTCGGAGCGATTAAAGCTATAAAAATGACGTAATGAAAAATAGGTAAACGGTTAATTTAGTAGGATTCAAAATCTGAAAAAAACATAAAGGGATATCCTTATATCATCAAGCCATTTACTGGCTGATTTATCAAAAAATAAAGGGCGGGGCTTATTAAAACTACTCAAGATTGTCGATAAAACAGAATCAGTATTAATGCACGTTGGGAAATAATGGATAAAAAAGAATGGGTAATAAACCAGATAAGTGATTATTATGATCGGTAAAGATAGAGAGCGGGTATGATTAAACTTAACATAAATCAGACGTAGAAAGTGGTAAAAATACCATTTAAAATTTTATACCGCTTAAAATCCAATGTTAAAACAATGTGTTCTAATAACAGTTTAAACCCTGCCAATCATAAAGCCATCAGTGAAAAAACTTGACTCTATTAATGCTTATGTAATCAGGGGGAATAAATAATAATATGAATAAATTAATCAGATAATCTGTTTTCTTAAAGGAGCTGGATTTAATAACGTTTTCAATTGGAAAATAAACTTGTTTATAAAATAATTAAATAATTTATTATGGTAAATAGGTATAAAACCCCCCCAAGAAAATGATTTAAGGGAATACGAGTATGTTTACTTCCGGATTAACGATGTTGCACTTATTATGTGAATCTACCAATAACTTTCATTGAGTAGTTGTTGTAAATATAATGTTTCCTCGTTTTTTCTTTGCTGGTATTTGATTCTTTAGGCTCTTCTATTAATGCATTCGGTAAAGACTTGTCTGAGAAAATCTGGGAAAATGTTTTTTGTAACTTGGTTGCGAGTTTTCCAGAGATATTATAGCTTTTACAATAAGTGGCGATGACTAATAGATAAATAGAGAAACAGATTGTGGCAAAGAAAGAAAAACGGCCTCACCATGATGTATTATTCAAATATTTTTTAACGCAGCCTGAAACGGCCAGGGAGTTCTTATCCTTTTATCTGCCCGAAGAGGTCCAGTCGTTGTGTGATTTAGCCACATTGAAACTGGAACCCGGCAGTTTTGTGGATCTGCATTTACGTCAACTGCACAGTGATGTGCTGTACTCGGTTGAAACGGCTCGGGGACAAGGCTATATCTATTGCCTGATTGAACATCAGTCCACCCCTGACCCATTGATGGCCTGGCGGCTGATGTATTATGCCATGTCAGCTATGTCGGCTCACCTGAAAAAAGGCCATACTGAACTCCCTTTGGTCGCGCCTCTGCTGTTTTATCATGGTGAGGTTCGACCGTATCCTTACTCAAACCGGTGGCTGGATTGTTTTACGTTCCCCGAACAGGCTGCCCGCTTATACCGCCAGGCGTTTCCGTTGGTGGACGTCAGTGTGCTCAGCGATGAAGAGATCCTGACGCATAAAGGGGTTGCCCTGATGGAGCTGGTGCAAAAACACATCCGCTGACGAAATGCGTCTGTGAAATCACTATTCAACATTAATGATCATCTCTAGTCATGAAAATTAAGTTAATTAATTGATTTTAAATTGAAAATTGCTTTTCATGGATTCGTCTTAATCAGTGGTAATCATGAATATTCATCAAGTGTCATGAAAATTATGTACATTCTGGTGTACATAAACTACATTAAGAGCTGTATTATTTTTTGAGAAAATTAATATGGCTATTACTGATTCATGGCTGCGTTCAATCAGCGGCAAACCCCAAGAAAAAATGATTACTAAGTCCGATAGAGATGGCTTGTCTGTTCGTGTTACCCCGAAAGGTAAGGTTATATTTCAGTTTAGATACCGATGGGGTGGGAAAGGAGATCGAATTGATATTGGTACTTATCCAGCAACGAGCTTAAAAGATGCTCGTGACTCGGTGATTTCTTATCGCGGAGAACTGGAGCAACATCGTAATCCTAAAATAGTTAAACGAGTGCGAAAAGAATCGGCATTGAGCGCGGTCACTGTGGAAAAGCTTATTCGGGAGTGGTGGAAAACGACAATGCAAGGTTCAAAGGTTAACGCCGATCAAATATTGCGTTCTTTCGAAATTCATGTTTTCCCCAAAATTGGTAAACTGCCTCATGATGAGGTAACACTGCATGTCTGGCTTACTTTAATCGAAGAAGTCTCAAAACGTTTTCCATCAATCGGAGAGCGGATATTGACATATTCTAAAACTGCGCATAGATGGGCCGTTCGAAGAGGAATGACCCATACTACTCCTTTGTCTGATGTAGTATCTAATGATTTGAAAGGGAAGGAGCCTAATACTGACATTGATGTTGATATCGATACTGACACGGGAGAAAGGGCATTAAGTGAAGATGAGCTGGTGGTTCTTTTCCATATTATTGATGCCCCTAAATATAATCCACGGAACGCATTAATAATAAAATTATGTCTGTTATTTGGGTGTCGCATTGGTGAGTTATTAAAGGCAAAAGTTAGTGATTTTGATTGTGAAAAAAATATTTGGACAGTTCCCCCTGCAAATCATAAAACAGGGAGAAAATCCAAAAAACCTCTTATCAGACCGATTATTTCAGAAGCTAAAAAATTAATTGAACAGGCAAAAAAATTAAATCACGGGAGTGAATATTTGTTTACTGTATTTGATGGAAAACCCTTCAATAAAGGATCACATGCTAACATCATTGATGTTCTCAATAAAAAGATGGCTCCTCACTTTGATCCTTATACATCTTGGTCAATCCACGACTTACGCAGAACCATGCGCACCGGGGTTTCTGAATTAATACCGCCTCACGTTGCTGAAACGATGATCGGTCATAAACTGCCGGGGGTTTGGCAGGTGTACGATAAGCACACCTACCTAAACGAACAGCGAGAGGCATATGAGCGCTGGTGGGCGAAGCTGACTAAAATTGTTTCCCGTTCTCCCAGTCAAGAATATCCTGCCACAAAAAATTAAGCTGGTCGGATTTAAACTTGGGCTTCGGGAAGCCCTCCCTTTTTTGCTTCCCGTTGCTCACCCACAATCTTATCGTGTGTGGTTTTACGCCATACCGCTCAGCAAGTTCTTTTGTTTTGACATAGAGCTGTTGAGTCATTTTTCACTTCCTCTCTGATAACCATTCTCCAAAATTATCTTTGCTACTGTTGCCGGAGTTGCTTTATCACTCCAGGTAAGATCATCAATCAGAAAGTTCAGTTCGGCAACAAGTACGGATTCTAAATCTTTGGGCCAGTACTCATATATATAATCGCTATAATAAGAGTTCTCGATGACCTTAAGTGTCAGTAATACCATCTCCTCTGGTGTCCTGTCAGCTTTTCTGTAACCGGCGTTCCAAACCGCATCGGTGATATCAGATGGATCACCCCATGCTGAGGCTATTACTTGGGTTAAGTGGAATGAGTTATTGATCATTGTTTTTTTCCTCGCTTATTGCGCCCTTTGCCTTTCCTCACGGGCGTTAACTTCACATTTACTACCTGTGGCGCTGGTGGTAAAGGAGGGCATTTGCCCTCATGGATATAAAAATTACGTTTCATGCGGTGGATGATCCGCTGTGTATAGCCCCTGCCATCGTCGATATGGAATGTCGTCCTGATCAGTTCATCATCGGTATCTGCTATCTGGCTGTGCTCTTCCGTCACTGTTCGCTCTCCCTGCAAATGATTTTGTATGCCCGCAATACGTGCGTTGTTTTGCCGGTGATAGTAGTTTTCCTAATAGAAAGCCAGTAGACCAAGCGCGAACGGGTACCATTAACAAGGCGGCATCGATACAACGGTTGTGTTTGCGGCGTTCAGTGATGAAACTGGCAACGACGATTTGCTCAGTATGGTCAAAGTATTCGATTCTCATGATTACCAGCTCTTCATTTCCCGTGTTATTAATTCGAAAACATCCTCTGCGCAGGGCATGACTATAAACACAGGGTTGCCGTAATACTTGTTCGTTATAGGGCAGAACCGAAAGCGGCAAGCTGTCTTCATACCGGATGGCTCCATAATCACTACCCCTAACCCGTCAAACATCCGAGAGGGGTAGGACAGATATTCGGTACGAAAGAACGGCATAACATCCTGTTTCTCTGTTGGGATGATTTTGTCAAAATCAGGAAACCGACCATTCAGTATTTTCAGATTATTAAAGCCAAACAGGCGACCATCTTCATCGTAGTGAAATGCCTTGCTGCCTCCTTCTAAGTCTATTTTTGTATTTTCAGCGGCTTCTGGAATATCGCCATCAAATCGAATAATTAGGTCAATATCAGTGTCAACGTTGTGCTCCATACGAACAGCAACATGACTATTGGTTGCCTCAATATACTTAGGTGATATATGTACCCCTGTTAATTGAGGATGCTTGTTCACCTTAGCCACACAAACCAAAGCGGCTCGCAGTAAACTAGAATCAATAATCATTATTTTTTTCCTTGTAAATTTTCAGTACCGAACAATTTTTTAATATCTGCGGCGTAGGTGTTTGCCAGCGCATTAAGATGAAAGTTTTTCGTTATCATTTGAGCCTCCTGTCAGTGAATAACCGGCATGGTGTTAAACTCGCCAGCCTTTGCCACTTTGATTAATTCATCGTGCAAGAGAGAAAGCCCTTCGCGCCCTTTCTCAGATAGCCGATTGCCGATCTCTGGCTGCATATTGATAAAAGTCATGTACATTCTGACCGCCATATCCGCCCCGTCTTCGCTACCGGCCTTCTCAAAGGCGATCCCCTCAATATGGGTTGCTAACATCATGCGTTCTGCTAATGGGTATATCGTGATTGCTGCTGTTCCATTATCGTAGAGGGCTGCGGTATCAGTGCCTCCCTTGTCGTTATCGACTTCAAGGGTGCCGTTTCTGTCTATTTGCTCTTGCACAAACGAGGCTGACACAATCCACCGCCAAAACATCAACCGTTGTTCACTGGTTGGCGCATAGAAGCCTGCTTTCCAGCCATGAAAAATAGCCGCTATCAATTCAAAGCCCAGTAATAAATCATGGTCATACTGACCAGCGTCCAGTGATACTACCGCCTCCTCATAACTTATGACTTTTGAGTTCGCGGCCTCAGTGATGACAAAGACGCCATACTTGCCGTAATCAAATGCTGGCTTAGTGTGATGTTTGCTCATTACTTACCCTCCCAACCGATAACCTGAAATAAGCCCATTTTTGGGTGATGCCATTTGGATTTGCGTTGTTCAGCCTCGCTCATCATCAGATGGAAAGCGCTCATAAAGTCCTCTTTAAATACGATTTTCATCGGGCGAGGCTGGCCGTCTGGCGTCATGATGGTGATGCTGTCCGTTGGTACGTTGTAGACTTCTGCCAGCGTCCGGCACTTAGCATCAGTCAAACCACATTTGACACGGAGGAGGGAGTAACCCACCCATCCGGTAGGGATTGCACCTTGTTTGATTTGCTCAATGGTTTCAGAAACCTCTTCAACTTTTTCTTCAACCTGATTAAGGCGGCGCTCTTGCTCTACTTGTGCTAAAGCGTAGGCAAGGTTAAGTTCAGCCTGAGATTTTGGTTTTGTGGTGCCAGACTCCAGAGTAAACCAACGGTCAATGATGGCGGCACGACGTCTTACGTCATATCCGGTGATCAGGATTTCGGTATTCCGGCGATCAAGGAGAATTTCACTGATAAAACCCCTCTCATCAATAGCAACAGTAATCCCGGCAGCAAACATAACCTGTTGATTTCTATGATTCCTCAAAAATGAGGAATCAAATTCAACGCTATAGACGGCTTTCAGAACTTCCCGGATGTCACGAATAACGTTATCGTGGCGCTTATCTGTTAATTCAGCGATTTCACGACTGCCCATCATGGTTGGTTGATTGCTGGTGGTAGTTATATTGGTCATTTTCATACCTCTTTTTCTTTATCAATGTGGACCTTTAGAGCATCAGCGAGTTGTTTCGCTTCTCTCTCTTTTTTGCGACGCTGCTTATAATCTTCCTGCCATTGTTCATGGCGTCCTTGCAATGAATGACGTTTTAAATTCAGTTCAACACGATATTCAGCCCATTCACGGTTAATTTGGTGCTTGGCATGTTCAGCGACTTTATTCCAGAGAGCCGCCGCAATTTCGTATTTTTCTTCACGCTCACTCTGAATAGCTCTTTGTGAGAAATTAAAATGGGTAATATTCACTGTGAGTCCTTATTTACTGAAAGGTATATTCTGGTGAAAATCCGCCGTGTTTAGCTCTTTCTGCAATTAAATTAATAAGAGCGCACATAAAGTCATTTCCCTCACCCGTTAATTTATCGCCGTGTTTTGACAGGTAACTGCTATAGCTGTCTAAAATATATTTATCAGCTTCATCTCGCTTGTATTCGTTATAAGCAGGCACTTCGAAAAATACATGCAAAGCTTTTCTTAATATCTCTTCTGATAATTCAACAGTACACATAGAGCCATCGTGAAGACTAACAGCAATACAATGGCTACTGGTTTTCTCTGTCATTGCATCGAGTTTTGCAGCTATTAAGCGATTTCTGTATCGTTCAATTAATGTTTGATTACTCATAGATACCCCTTTGCTTAGGCTGAGACAATCCTCAGCCATTAAGCTGTAATTAAAGTCCAATAAGTTATTGAGTTAATTAGAGTCTATATTTAAAACTCACCCTTATTTATTTTAATTAATGCATCAAAATGTTGCTGAGCGGCTTCTTTAGTTAAATGAATAACACCGAGTTTAAGATAATAAGTGTCCATGTTATCATTTTTCCATATGAGATTTCTTATTACACTTAAATCAACTACGAAATACTCATCATTGTATTTTAATTTATAATCAACAGGCTTCGGAAAACTCACTTTGCCGACCGTTATCATTTCGGGCTTGCGGCGATATTTAAATTCCGGGTTCCATCCCGGATTGTGTGGACATTGCTCCCAGCCGATTACCTCAATATGAAGCCGTTCCCACAACTTCCAAGGTTCATCAGTTTTCATTGCATCTTGTGCGTATTGCAACATTAACTCAGCGTGTACGTGTTTTTTATTTTCTGACATTGTTTAGTCCTCTATTTCTTCCCGCGCTTTCATCATTGCATCTGCCATTCTGTAATATAGAGAAGCAATATTGTTTAGAGTATCGTCTGTTGTGCTGAGTGTAAGTATGCCAGTATCATTCCCTTGACAAGCCCAATCGCCCTGCATGGCTTTAGCTGCAAAATAATCCCGTAATGTCATATCTGGTTTTTTTGGAATTATTTCACCTGTTAATCCCAATGACTCAACTAAATTTTTCACATTACTTATTCCTCCCGGAGTAATCGTTCCTTTATATTGAACTTTATTTGCCGTGGGATAAAAAATTACTTTCCCTTGTTTTGTTTGTACTGTTATAGTTCCGCAATCATCAATAGTGTGATTAATGCCGATTTCGTTAAGCTGATTAGATGATTCGGAAACTAATTTTTGTTTTTTCTCACTTAATATTTTCATAGCAATGAATCCTGCCAGTTAATTAAAAATCAATCCATTGACGGGCGTTATTTCTATTTCTCCACGCGAGTTCAACATACATTTTTCGCATTTCAGAACCGCGCCGATAGATTTTAGCTTCGGATAAATAGCGAGATTGTTCAGCTTTACATTCAATTGCAAATTTCATTTTTGATTTCATTTTTGATTCTCTATGTAATTAAGTACGTTTAACTTCCACAACCTCAGCATCAACTGTTTCAATAATGGTTTTGCTATCTGGCATACAAACCCGGCGTATCCCTTGGGCAGCTTTTTCAGCTCCCCGATATGTTTTGTATCTGTTGCGGAAGGTTTCTTTTGTTACCCGTCCTGTGCGATAGTTTTTGGTTGTGATGATTATCTTAAACATGGTTAATCTCATTAGCTACTTGGTGATGTTGATAAACTCTTTTCTTAATCGCTCATATTCACCGAAAGCGTAAATATATTTTTTGCGTAGTTCATCCATTTCTTTTCGACGCTTAAGCAGCAATCTTATTCGCCGTACCGCTCTCTTTTGGCATGAAATATACTCAGGTAGTAATTCTCCTATTGTCCAGTTCACTACATTGTTTTCACCAATTATTGGCTGGGCCGGGTAATTGGTTGCGCGTCCGGCCCGGCTAAATACTTTCTGCGTCATAATATGCGCCAATTTATTAATAGCATTACTACGACTCCAGCGCTTATAAGAACGGCCATGACGACTAACAACATAGACGGGTAATGTATGTATGCTGAATGCATCATCAATACCGCTACCACTAATAATCCCATCAGAATAAAAACGGGAATAATCAATTTTTTCTAGTTTCATCATTTAAGCTCCTTCCAGTATTCTTATTTCTTGTGCAATATCGCTTGCCAGACTGGAAGCGAGATTTGTTAATGTTGCTGTGTCTGTATCGGCCTCACTGGTAACAGCTTTACTAACAGGGATCATTAATGCCTCAAGATGTTCAGATTTATCTAATAGACCTTTAAATCTTATCTTGCTGATATGAATTTCATTATTTTCTATTTCAGGTTTCTTTTGGTCTCTAATGTTTTCTGTCTGACCGTCCAGTTTATCCAGCTTTTTTTTCACTTCGAAAACTAAACCCTGTACTACGCCGATGAAATAAGATTCATCACAGTCTTTTCTAAATGATTCTTGCCATATACAGAGAAGCGCATCTATCTGCATGACCTTTAAAACCATATCGGAAATATCATCAGCTAAATCACTCATCATTTCCCCCTTGATGCTTTACTGGCAATTATTTGGATAATTTCTAAAAGCTCAAGCCCGATTTCACTCAGCTCATCATCAGCAAGTAAATAACCGGCCGCTGATGCCAAAGCTTCTATTTTTCCGAGTGCATCATCTGCCGCCAAATTAATGTAAGAAAGATTGCGCAACTCTTCTGTGGTTTTGCTATTCATTCTTCACCCCTATTAGCTAAAGCCGCCTCAAGGGAACGATAAACCTCCGAATTGATATCACAAGCAAGTGCAACCAGATCGGCTAGAGTGTTTGAACACTCTTCTTTAGCAGCCATATTCATAATGATTTCATAGAGCGATATAGCCAAACCTGAGCGATATTTTGCATCGTCTAAATTAATTGATTTACGCATCGCACACCTCGTTATTATTAATTTGACCCATCCATATAATTGAGTATCCAACTAATAATTCTGACAGTTCATTTTTGGCTTGCTGGTAACTTCTGGCGACACACCTAACTTTAACTAATAATTTGCACTTAAAGTCAGAATGTTTTGTGACTGCAAAAATAAAAGTCTTTGTGGTATTATCTGTTTTGAACATAGTAATCATGCCTCAAAGTGTTTATTTTGTTCAGGCTCTGGTGTTTGATTGGCGTCGGTACCAGAGCCACTTTTAAATCAGTTCAATCCAAATTAAGTTTGTCTGTTCCCAGTGCGGACTCAAGGGAGCAATTGACTTCATAGTTAATATCACACACAAGAGCAATTAGTTCGCACAACTCGCCTGAACATTTTTCTTTGTCAGCCATACTCGTAATGACTTCATAGAGTGAACAGGCTAAACCTGAGCGGTATTTTGCATCGTCTAAAGTAATTGGTTTACGCATTATGTACCTCCATGTTGTAGCGTTTTATTGCTGAAAAAATAAAAGTCTTCTTGAACATAATAATCATACCTCGGTGTGTTTATTGTTGTTCCTGCTCATTCAACTACTTCTGTTTCTTCTGGTGATTAAATCTATCACCTTGGTGGTATTTAATCTATCACTATAGTTCTAAACATTCTAGACCTATAGTGATAAAAAGTTATTTTTTATTTTATAATATTGAAATAAAAGAAATTTTTTTTAAAAAACAAAAAATGTTTTTTTTATCTTGATAATTGTAATGATTTAGTTAAAAATTAAGATACTGTACGTCTAAACAGTATCTTAAGGGGAAGGAATGCCAGACCTATTGCGAACGCACCCAGGGATTTATGCTACAACAATCGAAATTGAACGGGGTTATTATCGTCTTCGTTTCATATCGCGGAACAGGTATACAATAACACCCACTAATTCAACGTCAGGACTGATAGGAGTTAATGGTACCCTAGCGTCATCAACCGATAGAAAGCCGAAAGCACCACCTTGTACAAAACGATATACAGAGTAGTTTTCTCCTATGCGCGCATATACCAAATCATTGTTAGCTGCTTTTTCTGATCTATCGATTACAATTAAAGAACCTTCTGGAGCTTCTGCGCAGCCAGTATTTTGGGTAATTCTATACGCTCTGTATGCGTCAGATGATTCAAAGAATCCCGGAATCATGATTGTATCCCCTGTATCATTATCGGCATCATAGATTTTTACAGGGAATGATTTGGTGCACTTTACCACAACTGATGTGGGTGAGTTATCTGGGTGCATGGGACCACTGCCATCACTAAGCCATTCTGGGCGCACACCGAGAACTCTAGCCAACTCAACAACTTTAGTAGTGCTTTGCGCCTTTCCTGTGGTTAATTTCCATATCATGGACTGAGCCATGTCTACTTCTTTGGCAAGAGAAGACTGTGTGAAGTCTTTCTTTCTCATTGCCTCTTTTAGTCTTTTAGCGAATGTCATACTCACCTCTTCAATAAGTTTTGTTAATTCTATCTCTAAAGTGATATCTTTGCAAAAACACTATAGTGATTGATTTATCTTTTTGGTGATATTAATATCACTATGGAGTTAACAAGAGGATGGAGTATGAAAAATCTTGCGGTAGAAAAGGCTATAAAAATTGTGGGTAATCAAACGATACTTGCCAATGCATTAGGGTGTAGACAGTCATTAGTTAGCGCTTGGTTGCATGGGAAGAAGCGCGTTTCTGTCTCATCTGTTCCTGACATTGTGGACCTTACAAAAGGCGAAGTTCAGCCTCACGAATTACGCCCAGATCTTCCAAAGGTGTTCCCACCACCGGAAATTATTAACCATGTTCCCTAATTCCTACGCTCAGGTATCAATGCCGTCGTATTTTTACCCGGATGACGGCAAATGGATACAGGAGATGTTACTGAGTCTTGATCCGGCGACACGGGCAAAAATCACAGTGAAGTATGCCGAGGTTTATCAGACGGCTTGGGATGAGGAACCGGTTTCATATCGGAAAGACAATGCAGCGAGGCGGTCAGCAAATATCCGGCTCAGGGAATTTGTCAGGAAGTATGCAAGGGCAAGTCAGGGTTACACCGAGGAGCCGCAGTTAGTGAAGGAGAAAAGAACTTGAAAGGTTACTTGGATGTTTGGACGTCTAGATGTTTGGATGGTTTGGGGAAGAGGGGAAAACTTTCTAGGGGGGTAAGGGGGGTGATCTTTGAAAGGGGTGTTAGGGAAGGCACAGCCAAGGAAAAACAACTCAGATCTTATAGAAGATCACTATAGGGGTATAAAAGCCGAAATACGTCTAGACGTCTAAATGGCTGAATTGATATCCGTCAGGGCTGTGTTCCTGGCAAAGTGAAATAACAGAGGGCAGTGTAATGGAAAACAGCGAAAAACTTATTTTGGAATTGGAGAGGTTCCTTAAAGGGTGTCCCGGTCTAACCCAATGGGAATATGACTTTATCAACGGACTTAGCCGTTATTTTCGGCGTGGAAAATATCTAACAGGTAGACAGAAGAATATAGCCCGTAGCTTGATAAAAAAATATTCAGAAGGGAGCAAGAAGCCGGTGGAGACTTTAGCGAGACATGCACCGGTTCTTGCAGGCACGACTCAGAGTTCAGTACCTGCGGGCGATTATGTCACTGAATCCGCCTTAAGGGAATGGGGGAAGTAAAGCATGCTGACGATAACCCCAAATACAACCCAGAGCCGTGCGTTGTTCATGTTGCGCCAGAACTGGAAACAATACGGTTCATTCATGGTATACGCGCCTACCGGGAGCGGTAAAACAGGCTTATCAGCATTCATCACAGCCGGTTGCATCTCTCGTGGTATGCGGGTGATGTTTGTCGCACCTTACCTAACCTTGGTTCGCCAGACTGCCACCCGGTTCATTCAGTACGGACTGCCAGAAGAAAAAATTGGCTACGTGTGGCGGGATTACCAGCCTAACGACCCAAACCGGCTGATCCAAATTGCCTCGGCTGACACGCTGATCCGCCGTGACTTCCCGGACAACATCGATCTGTTGATCATTGACGAGGCCCATTTGCGCCGTAAAAAGCTGCTTGAAGTCATTCAATATCTGACAGAAAACACTGACGTAAAGGTTATCGGCCTGTCAGGAACGCCGTTTTCTCCGTTTCTGGGAAACTACTATCAGCAACTTTTAAAGCCCACCACGATGAAGGAGCTTATCGCTAAAGGCGAGCTTAGCACCTATGAATTTTACGCCCCCACCAAGCCGGACCTGAAAGGCGTAAAGGTTACCTCCAGTGATGACTTTGGGCAGGATTACAAAGAGGACCAGCTAGCCGAAATTATGGGGGATTCAACGCTGGTGGGCGATATCGTCAGGAACTGGCTGGAGAATGGTAACGATGAACCAACGATCTGCTTTTGCGTCAACGTGGCCCACGCCAATTTTATTACAGTTGAATTTAACAAAGCCGGTGTCAATGCTGAGGTCATCATTGCTGAAACACCCCCGGAAGAAAGGCAGATCATCATCCATCGGTTTGAGCAGGGTGTAACAAAAATATTAGTTAGTGTCGGCACGCTGATTGCGGGGTTCGATAGTGATGTCCGGTGCATCATTTACGCCCGGCCTACCAAATCAGAGATCCGCTGGACTCAAAGTCTTGGTCGCGGGCTTCGTACTGCCCCCGGCAAAGAAACCTGCATGATATTCGATCACAGTGGAAGTGTTCACCGACTCGGCTATCCCGATGATATTGAGTATGACGCATTGCCCTCTAAAAGCGACGGCATGAAAGACAGTTCCCGCAGCATTGACAGCGACAAAGCGGAAAGACTCCCGAAGGAGTGCCCCAGTTGCCACTTTATGAAGCCAGTAGGCGTTTATGTCTGCCCGAAATGCGGATTTAAACCTTTAAGCGGCGAAGATGTGGAAGTGGATCGTTCTCGCGGGCTGAAAAAACTTAACGGTAAGGACCGAGTCTATAGCAAGGCAGAGCGTCAAAGCTGGTGGTCACAAATCAAATATTACCAGCGCCAGCGAGCCAACCAAGGGAAGCCCATTAGTGATGGTTGGTGTGCCCATACCTTCAGAAGCAAATTTGGTGAGTTCCCCAATGGCTTAAATGACCATCCGGTCGAGATCACCCCGGAGGTCAATAATTTTATCAAATGGAAACTGATTTCGTGGATAAAAAGCCAGGAGAAAAAACAACTCAGTTCAGCCACGCAGGGAGATAACTGATGAAAACAACAGATGCAGTAACTGGACAGTGGGCTAAAGTTTTTGAGTATTACGGCTTGCCACCCATTACAGGGAAAAAGCACTACAAAGGGAAGTGTCCGATATGCAGTCAAAAGGGTAAATATCGTTGTGATGATCGGGATGGACGGGGAACCTTTATTTGTGTCTGCAATACCGGCGATGGCTGGAAATTACTTGCGCTGACTCAAAAGAAAGACTTTAAAACGCAGGCGAAAGAAGTTGATGAAATTATTGGCAATACGTATGCCTATCAGCCTGAAAGCGCTCAATCTTCTGTCAATAAAGATGACCGGTCATTACTTCGTGACAAGGTGATTAGGAAGTATTCCACACTGGTGAACCTGCGCGGAACGTCAGCCGAAAGTTATTTACGCAACCGGGGGATTAACTGTTTACCCGTCGAGCAAGTCAGGTATTGCAATCATCAGCCCGTGGGAACGAAAGCTTTTCAGGCCATGTATTCTCTGGCTACGGACGATAAAGGTGCGCTTTGTTACTTGCACAGGACGTTATTAGAGGGTGACAAAAAAGCCAATATGGATATCGCCAAGCAGATCTATTCCCTCCAGTCTGATGATTATTTAAAGCACACTGGCTCTGTTGCTATTCGCATGTTTCCAGTTTCATCAACTTTGGGGATCTCAGAGGGCATAGAAACAGCACTGTCCTGCAAACAGATATACGGTTGCAACACCTGGCCAACTATGAATGCGGGATTTATGGGGAAGTTCCGGGTACCGAGCGGGGTTAAGCACTTAATTATTTTCGCTGATATGGACCTGCATTCAGCGACCGGGCACGCGGCCGCGTTTGAGTGCGCCAGAGGCAATCTCATTGCCAAAAACGATTTAGAAACGGTCAGTATTCGCTGGCCCGATCACGGTGATTTCAATGACGTACTTGTTAACGGTGATGAAGTACGTGAGCTATCTTTTAAGAAGTGGGTGGAATAATGAAACTCGAATCAGCATTAAAACATTTCAGCCCGAAAGGACTGGTCGTCAATAGTTCACCGAAATGTACATCAACAGACCGGATCACCGGTACTGATGTGATGGCGGCATTAGGCATGGCCGAATCTAAGGCTGCATTTGGAATGGCGGCGTTCTTGGGTAAACACGGCGTCAGCAATGAAGATACCATACGGACCGTTGAGCAACTGACTTTGTATGCCAAACGTCAGGTACCCAAACTTATTACCAAAGCGGGTGGGCGCCAGTTAGGAAAATGCCTGGTGATATTGGCAAAAATGGCCTTTGAAGAATATTCCCGGTCAGCCGCTACAACCACCTCATGTGCTCACTGCAATGGGCGAGGGCTAACATCAGTTCGGCGCGATGTGATTAAATACGCAGGGTATAAGGATGTGATAGAGCAGCGGGTAGAAACTGAATGGGTGGATGAACTTTGCTCTCCCTGTAATGGCAAAGGGATTGTATCAAGCCGTTGTCGCTGCAATGGTGCCGGGAAAGTTGTTGACCGCGAAGCAACGAAAGCTACAGGTGCGCCAGTGATTAAAATCTGCGAGCGTTGTTCTGGCCGTGGTTATAGTCGGGTACCGTCCTCAGTAGCATATACAGCAATTAAGGCTCTCCTGCCAGAGCTAACACAATCAAGCTGGTCGCGTAACTGGAAGCCATTCTATGAAAAGCTGGTGGCGAAATGCGATATTGAGGAAAGCAGAGCAGCATCTGAATTTAGTAAGGTAACGCGATAAAAAAGAGAGGGCTTGCGTTTTGCATAGACTTGGCGTAATCTCTCCAGATAGTGGGGAATTGTAGCTATGCTCACTAAAGAATATTCAGACCCGCCGATGAGCGGGTTTTTCTATTTCTACCAGTAGCAAGCTCAAGGTTTACAGCCAAAGTAAACGACCCCTGAGCGGGGCCGTTGGATTATGGAATTAGCTGTTCTGGAGTACAGTTGTATAGTGCGGCCAGTTTTTCTCGTGTGCGCTTCTGTGGTCGATCTGATGCCTCCCACTGAGACACGGTTGATTGAGCTGTGTTGAGTTTTTCAGCTACCTCATGCTGAGACAGCCCACGATAGATGCGCCAGGCTGCCAGAATAGAAACATCCTGATCAACCATAATGGACACGACGCCGTTAGGCACGGTCACATCATCATATTTTGACGGAGTGTATGGCACATCCTCCCAATCTTCCTTTGTGCTGAGAAGTTTTTCGTATTCAGCTACTGGCAGGACAACATATTGAGGTTTTCCTGCTTCATCATTTATGTATTGCATTTTCATGTATTCATCCGGGTGGCCAAGAGTCGCGGTGAATTTAATAATGAGGAAATGGCGGGTTACCCCGCCTAGTACGTTGTCGATGTTCTCCGTTTGACTGCCATTATCGAGCAGATAACCGGCTCGCCGTCAGTGATTTCGAAGATTATCCTGTATTCACCAACCCGTAGTCTGTATTGGTTATCAAGGTCATGAAGTTTCTTGATGTCCAACATGACTGCGGGGAAAGTTTCAAGCTGGTTAACCTTCTCATTGATAGCTTTCCGGTATCTGGTATCGATTGAAAGCAACTGTTTTCGTGCTTTCCTCGTCCATTGAACCGTAACCATCGTTTCCTCATTTGTTAAAGAGCCTATCCGCTTGGGATGATTAGATAATACGATTTTAATCGTATTCTGTCAATAAAATACGATTAAAATACGATATTGTTTTCAGGGCTGCGCATAGCGTGGCCTTTTTACTTATGCAATGCTGATTACCCGGAACTGAATCCGGGCTTGTTCAAAGGCACGCTTATGTGTGGATTCTTGCATTGATAGGTAAAATCTTCTTTTCAGTCGGCTCTACAGATGATACTGTTTAAAAACACAGTAACAAAGATGTACGAAAAACATTAAATTAAACTTTTTACAACTGCTAAGGGTTTAATTTGATGGCAAGCGAAGAAGTAGTTTTTACTTTCTATAGAGTCCGTCAGTGTGGTTATTATAAATCTGGTGAACAAATACCTGCTTTTGGTGGTTTAGTTAAACTACTTGAGGATGTATGTGAATGGGCTGATGGTAAAACTCTTAGAGAAACAAGTACATTTGAAGCCAATGAGAAAAGATTGCCATGTTATCTGTTGAATGCAAAAAGATTTGGTAGCGATTGGTTACTAACTATATGGAACGAAATTCCCAGCAATGGGCAAAAAGTACCTTCTATTCACGGGGATTCACAGTTTGGCAAAGACCCAAATGTTATTATGAATTCTATAGAAGAAGGCAGTATACCCGGATACGCTACTTACTTTTGGTTTTTAACAGAAAAAAATGTATTTGCAACAATAAGGCTGCGTAATCGTTTAACATCGCAAAAATCCTTGCGGCATTATTTATATAGTTTTATGAAGCAATCAAGCAGTTATGTTGTTTCAGAAACAGTTGAAAATGAAAATGGTGAAACCGGCGTGTTAATTCATGGCTACAGGCTAGATCCATCAGATGAGAATGAAAAGTTAGTTCATTACTTTCCAAGATTTGATACCAAGCTCATAAGAAATCCTGGAGAGCATGATATTATTCGTCAGAATGCCGATAGAATAAGAAAAATAGAGAGAGTTATAGAGCTAAACCTTTCAACACCAGAAGATTTAGGTCTTTGGCAGCAAATGCTTGTTAAAATTAACTTAAGACGTAAGCGGGAAGGCGCGCTTACCACTAAAGTTAGATATGTTTTATCACCACATGTTTCTTTGAGTGATATTAACAATATGATAAGGGATTGGGAAAAGCATCAATCAGAGAATAGTGACTATGGTTTTATTTTCGAAGGTGATCCTAATAAAACGCATTGGTTAAGTAATTCTCTTGCTAGGGCAGAATATAATTTAGAAGTTGAAAGGGATAATGACGAGTTAGTTAATGTAGATTTGCTTCTGAATGAATTGACTGGAAAAAGAAGCATTATATTAAATAGCGCAGGTGTCTAATGAAAAAGATAATGGCATGGGGTGGAGTGATAACCATAATAGTTTTTTCTGCTTGGTTTGGTCGCCATGTGCCATTTTCTAAACAATGGCCTTTATTTGAAGCATTAAGAGCTACAGCAGCAATTATCTTTGCTGTTGTTGGTGCTTGGTTTGCCATCATTTATCCTGAGAGATTAAAGAAAGCATTTCGAGGTGGTATAGATGGTGATACCGCCGTAGGTATCCATAGATTATTTACTCCTATTGTACATTCAACAGCTATATTATCAGTGGTATTGTTAGTTGGTATTGCCGTTCCTCTATTGAAGCAATTTAATATTTTTATGGAATATAAAACTATTCTCAGGGGAATTTCCTATGGATTATTAGTCTCTCTCACTTTATGGCAGTTGGTTACGGTAGTATATAGCTTACTGGGACCGGACATGGTTAAAAGCTATACATTAAAACAAGAAAAATCACAAAAAGCTGCAAACTCCATTCTTCATCCCAAAATAAAGAAAAAATAGTTTCAATGTGCTTAATAGATATTTAATTCATATAGTGAGGGCACATAACATCTTGTAAGGAAACCATTGGCATGAATAACTTAACTCCGGTAATTAATGAAATTAATATTGCGCTCCAGCATTCAAAGCGTCCTGAGATTGCGCTGTTCCGTTATTATCAGACAGCCTCAGAGGCTATGAAGAGTACCATCGTATTATCAATGATAGGGAAGCTTATAGAGCAGCAAAAGCGACTAAACAAAATATAAGATACGCATGGAATTTACCATTTATCACTACGCATAGGCCATGATTATTCACGGCCTTTTTCTTTTCACACCCGTTTAACGGGGTCTTAATCCCCAACGGGGGTGGAATATGAAGATGAAAAATAATCCTGATTTATGGGCCGAATTGATAGAAGGCTTAAAACATTCGTGGCCGCAAGTATCTGGCACGGCAGCCGCAATATTGATTTGTTGGG
>NZ_PUWT01000052.1:0-99221 GCF_002968995.1 Photorhabdus hindustanensis | reverse complement strand
TATTCGAGTTAAAAGGACATTTATTAAATAATGGTTAAAATTAAACTATTTTATAAACAATATTCAGTGGGAGTAGGTGAATTTTTTATAATTAATATTTGTTTGAAAAATATGACAGCCAAAACTACCTCGGCCTTGTGAATTGCTCCCCAAAATCAGACAATTCAAATCACGCTTTCATTAAGGTCCGAGTCCTGTATTTTACTGGACTCAGACCATTTAATTTATACTTGATGCGTAAGCGTGCAGCGAAAAAGGGTAACAGTGTTATGGTCAAGAGAATTTATATTTCAGCTATTAATAACGACTATAATGGAAAAATGATTTTGGTTGATAATTATTTTTTTACAATCAAACATGCGTCTCAATATTATGCTGAAATGATCAAGAATAGCAAATGGAATAATCCAAAGGTTGTATATAATTTGGAGAGCAGTTCTGTTGGTAAGTAAATGTTAATATATTGTAAGATGTAAAAGGTGGTTAATTTATTCTTTATCAGATAGATATGAACTTGGTATAACAATGATATTAGGAGAGCCAGGTAAACGGATTTTTACGTTAAGACTATTTTTCAATTGTCATGAATTTTCTTTTTTCCCTATTCAGGGCCTGTATCTGGTTAACTTTAAAATTAATTATTGCCTTAATTTTCTTTTTATTATCTGGATATTTTAATTTTACTCAAGAAAACTTCTTGCTTTGTTTAAAATTAGGAACTTTGGGAGAGTCTGTTGATAGAATAGAATGTTGATTCATATATTATTGTTAACGTAATTTATATTCAAATACTGGAATAATTAAATCACATTTTTATTGTTATAAATCTTTATAAGTTAGGATTGAAAGAATCTATTGATTTAGCAATAAGCTTTTTCCCACATTTTTGGCAGATATAATGACTCTCTCCTCGCAGAATTTTATTATGGCGTCGCAGGGTTAGTTCATGTTGCTGGCAACTACAATAATAAGTAAAAGTTTGACTGCGTACTGAGTCGATTTTAAATTTGTGTGTACGGTTAGCTGGAATGTTTAGTACTTCTTCCATCATCCAACGCCACTGTTTCCCATGTGGAGGTACTTTCCCAAAGTAGCGATAAATCAATAGATGAGCTAATTCGTGAGGCACAACTTCATCAATAAAAGCTTGTTGGTTTTCAATCAGTAACACGGGATTCAGGCGGATTTCCCAATTTTTTATATAGGCGCTGCCCGCGGTGGTTCCCCGCTGGTGATAATTTATTGTAGGTTCAGGGAAATCACGGTTGAGATATGAGTTTGCCTGTCGCAGTTTTTGCCGCAAAGTATTCATAACGGCTTGTTGTAGGGAAATTGGAACGCTAGCTGATTTCATGTGTTGAAAATAAATAGGTAAGGATTGGTGAATTTTATTAAAAATCCTTGAACAACCGATAGTAATATTTTTAGGGCTCCTTCGGTCGTCAGCTAATGTTAAAAAAGCCCGGTTTAGTTATCCAAACGGGCTTTTCGTATTTATATTTTTACATATTCATCGCTGATAGCTTCAAACCCGCAGCGTCACGCAGTGCTTCTGCTTTATCAGTGGCTTCCCACGGGAACTGTGGACGACCAAAATGACCATAAGCCGCAGTATCACGATAGATTGGGTGTAATAGATCCAGCATCTGAATCAAACCATAAGGACGTAGATCAAAGAATTCACGTACCAGCAGAGTCAGAGTTGCGGTTGAAACTTTTTCGGTACCGAATGTTTCCACCATGATGGACGTGGGTTCTGCAACGCCGATAGCGTAAGAAACTTGAATTTCACAACGATCAGCCAGGCCGGCAGCGACAATATTTTTTGCTACATAGCGTGCTGCATAAGCCGCTGAACGGTCAACTTTGGATGGATCTTTACCAGAGAATGCTCCACCACCATGACGTGCCATACCACCGTAAGTATCTACGATAATTTTACGGCCAGTCAGACCACAATCACCCATCGGGCCACCAATGACAAAACGACCGGTTGGGTTAATGAAATATTTGGTTGTTGGATTTAACCATTCAGCAGGTAGAACCGGCTTGATGATCTCTTCCATGACGGCTTCTTGCAGATCTTTCTGGCTAATATTTTCAGCATGCTGTGTGGAAAGTACAACTGCGTCAACGCCGACAATTTTGTCGTTATTGTATTGGAACGTGACTTGGCTTTTAGCATCGGGACGTAACCAAGGCAGTACACCATTTTTTCGAACTTCGGCTTGACGTTGAACCAGGCGGTGAGCATAGGTGATAGGCGCAGGCATGAGGACATCAGTTTCGTTGGTTGCATAACCAAACATTAGCCCTTGGTCGCCAGCACCTTGTTGCAGGGGATCTTCACGGTCAACACCTTGGTTAATATCCGGTGACTGTTTACCAATGGCGCTTAATACTGCGCATGAGTTCGCATCAAAACCCATTTCAGAATTAACATAACCAATCTCTCGAACTGTTTGTCGCGTAATTTCTTCAATATCAACCCAAGCGCTGGTAGTAATTTCACCACCAACCATGACCATGCCGGTTTTAACATAGGTTTCGCAGGCAACTCGTGCTTTTGGATCTTGTTCCAGGATAGCATCAAGAACGGCATCAGATATTTGGTCTGCAATTTTATCAGGATGCCCTTCGGAAACAGATTCGGAAGTGAAAAGGTATGTGGTCATTATATAACGTTACCTTAAAGTATAATTTCAGTTTGGAAATGGATGGATTAACATCTAGATGGCTATTCTAGGGTAATTCTTATCCATGTGCTAGATTTTTTTAGTTCAGTGAGTAATTTTCATCGAGTGAATGAATAATTTCTTGGTTTAATGAATAATTTCTTGGTTTATAGTCAGTTTTGTTCAATTTCATTTTGCAATTTTGTGTAATTGCGAGTATAAACAGCGGCCGTAGTTGAATGATTTGTGCTACAGACTCGCAGAAAGCTAAATAGCTTCTGTTTCTCAATCGAGAAATGGCTCCTTAAATATGAGTCATGTGTGGGGGTGAATGGGGTAATGAACCATTATCTGCTGATTGCAAATGGCCAACAGCCACACTTGGCGTCGGATGTATCCGCGTCTTTTTCCTTTCTTTTCAATATGTCTTTAATTCGATGTTATCTGTTGCCAGCAAATAGGCCGGGTATGTCGAACAGGCGTGTTGTCACTCGGTAATTTTATCATTGTTTAGTAGTAACTAAACGCTTATTTATAACCTGAGAACATGCTCTTCCCTGATATTTCTCAACACGCGAGAGTATAGCGTTTTGGGTTATTTATTAATTACAGGCGAAGGCGAAAAACTCTAACTCCCTTAAGGAGACTGCCATGAATGATAATATCGCTCGTAAAATGCAACAGACTTATAATATTGCATATTGGGGAGGGAGTTACTACTACGTCAATGATCTTGGCAATGTTAGTGTGTGTCCAAATCCTGATTTGCCGGGGGCAAGAATTGATCTCGCGGAATTGGTGAAAAGAGTTCAGCAGGAGCAGAAAAATTTGCGCTTGCCGGCGCTATTTTGTTTCCCTCAAATCCTGCAACATCGTTTGCGTTCAATCAACGCTGCATTTAAACGTGCTAGAGAGTCATATGGTTATAAAGGCGATTACTTTTTAGTTTATCCCATTAAAGTTAACCAACAACGCCGCGTTATTGAAGCACTGGCCAGTTCCGGCGAACCTTTAGGGCTTGAGGCTGGCTCCAAAGCCGAGCTAATGGCGGTGCTAGCGCATGCGGGCATGACTCGTACCGTTATCGTGTGTAATGGATATAAAGATCGTGAATATATTCGTCTGGCGCTGATAGGTGAAAAGTTAGGTCACAAGGTTTATTTGGTGATCGAAAAAATGTCTGAGATTGCCCAGGTATTGGAAGAAGCTGAACGATTGAATGTGATCCCTCGCTTGGGAGTCCGTGCACGTTTGGCATCTCAGGGGTCAGGCAAATGGCAGGCCAGTGGCGGTGAAAAATCGAAGTTTGGTTTGGCGGCGACTCAGGTGTTGCAGTTGGTTGAGACTTTGCGCGCAGTGGATCGACTTGATAGTCTGCAATTATTGCATTTTCACCTTGGCTCGCAGTTGGCGAATATCCGTGATATTGCAACAGGCGTCCGTGAATCAGCGCGTTTTTATGTCGAGTTACATAAACTAGGTGTCAATATTCAATGTTTTGATGTTGGTGGTGGATTGGGTGTCGATTATGAAGGGACTCGTTCTCAATCTGATTGTTCTGTGAACTATGGGTTGAATGAATATGCCAACAATGTCATTTGGGGTATTGGTGATGCTTGTGATGAGCATGGTTTACCCCATCCAACAGTTATTACCGAATCTGGTCGCGCCCTGACCGCTCATCATACCGTCTTGGTCTCCAATGTTATCGGGGTTGAGCGTAATGAATTTACGCAGACGACGCCACCGGCAGAGGATGCTTCCCGCCCACTCGCCAGTTTGTGGGAAACATGGCAGGAGATGCACTCGGAAGGAAATAGGCGCTCTTTACGTGAATCTCTGCATGATGGTCAGCTCGATCTGCATGATGTTCATACACAATATGCTCATGGCATGTTGGATTTAAAGGAGCGGGCGTGGGCGGAAGAGTTATATCTGAATATCTGTCGCCGTATTCAACAGGATCTTGATCCAAGCAACCGTGCTCACCGGCCAATTATTGATGAGCTGCAAGAGCGTATGGCAGACAAATTCTATGTGAATTTTTCACTGTTTCAGTCTATGCCTGATGCATGGGGCATTGATCAGTTGTTTCCTGTGTTACCCATTGAAGGGCTGGATAAGCCGTTGGATCGCCGTGCGGTATTGTTAGATATCACCTGTGACTCCGATGGTATTATTGATCATTATGTGGATGGTGATGGTGTAGCAGCGACAATGCCGATGCCTGCTTATGATCCTGATTGCCCGCCAATGATTGGTTTCTTTATGGTGGGAGCATATCAGGAAATTCTTGGCAATATGCATAACCTGTTTGGCGATACAGCGGCTATTGATGTTTATGTATTCGATAATGGCGAAGTGACCTATAACCAAAGTGAAGAGGGGGATTCAGTCGCTGATATGCTGCAATATGTGAAACTGGACCCTAACGTACTGATGGCTCGTTTCCGTGATCAAGTAAAAAGCACGGATTTGGATACAGGTTTGCAAGAGCAATTTTTACTGGAATTTGAAAGTGGTCTTTATGGCTACACATATCTGGAAGATGAATAATCTTCTGGTGTTAATTAAGCCTCCTGTATACAGATAATGTTATTTATATAAACCAGATACAGAATGCAGAAAAATGGGGTTATCTCAGAAATACCCCATTTCGTCATGGCATGGGTATTCTGGTATTAAGTAACTTTGTCCTGTCAGGAAACTTTTGAGGATATATCTCATGACAATAAGTACCTTGGGCAACCAACAAGATGACTCTTTGGTTTCAAATGCCTTCGGTTTCCTGCGCTTTCCGTTGAATTTCCAGCCATATTCTAGCGATGCAGAGTGGGTAATTACCGGGGTGCCATTTGATATGGCAACATCAGGTCGTGCAGGTAGCCGCCACGGGCCTGCGGCTATTCGTCAGGTTTCTACCAACTTGGCATGGGAAAGCCGCCGTTGGCCGTGGGATTTTAAATTACGCAATTGTCTTAACGTTGTGGATTGTGGTGATTTAGTCTTCAACTTTGGTGATGCTCAGGATATGAGTGATAAGTTGCAAGCTCATGCTGAAAAAGTGCTGGCTTCCGGTAAGCGTATGCTCTCTTTTGGTGGCGACCACTTTATTACTTTGCCTTTGCTGCGCGCTCATGCCAAACATTTCGGCAAAATGGCTCTGGTTCATTTTGATGCTCATGCTGATACCTATCCAAATGGCAGTCAATTTGATCACGGCACCATGTTCTATCATGCGCCAAATGAAGGGTTGATCGACCCGTATCATTCAGTACAAATTGGTATTCGTACTGAACATGGACGGGACAATGGTTTTACGGTGCTGGATGCTGATCAGGTTAATGATCGTAGTGTGGATGATTTGCTTGCTCAGATAAAAGAGACGGTTGGTGATATGCCGGTTTACCTGACTTTCGATATCGATTGTCTTGATCCGGCTTTTGCACCAGGTACGGGTACACCCGTCATTGGTGGTTTGACAACCGATCGAGCACTGAAATTACTGCGTGGTTTGCAACCGCTAAATATTGTCGGTATGGATGTGGTGGAAGTCGCTCCAGCGTATGATCAGTCTGAAATTACGGCTCTGGCAGGTGCGACTATTGCACTGGAGATGCTCTATTTACAGGCGTCTAAGAAGCGCTAAAGAGCACGTAGTCTTAATATAGCCTTAGGGGATAGTGAGATAAGCTCGTGCTGAGTTGTGGCGCTATCCCCTTGAAACTCGGCTATTTTGATTGATGTAACCTTTATATGCTTTTCTGGATTCTCTTTGTCATTTTTTACATGCGAGCATCAATTAACCGAATATCATATTGAGAGAAAATACTATCGGCTGAAATCAATGTCAGTCCTTCCATCTGAGATTGAACAATTAGCATCCTATCAAAAGGATCACTATGATAGCGTGGTAAGTCCCCTGCGTACTCAGCATGGGAATGGGATATAGGTAGTGGAAAGAAGTTATTCTTCTCCATAGCAATTTCAAAGTCGGCTCTGAAGTCCAGTTTACCGATGGAGCGTTTAATAGATATTTCCCAAGGCGTAACCGCGCTAACATGAACAATGTTTGCCCCTTTGGACAAAATATTCCGAGTAATTGGCCCCAGTTTTGAATTATTGGTGAGCCACCAGATAAAAACATGTGTATCAAGCAACAAACGTTTCACTTGTCACCTTCAAACATGAACTGAATTTCCCGATCTGCATCAAAAAAATCTTCTCCTATGGTAATAAGATCTTCGAATCCTCCAGGAACTCTATTTTGTTGGGTTATTGGTACAATCTGGACATAAGGCTTGCCAGCTTTGGCTATGATGATAACTTCACCACTGACAGCTTTGTCAGCTAGTTGGCTTAAGTTACTTTTAGCTTCATGCATATTTGCTTGGATAGTCATAATAAAGCCCTCATACTTGGCTAGATTAGCTAAGTATAACAAAAAATGCCGAAATAACCGGCAATTTTTTGCTGCATAGAATTGAGATGCCGCAGTGTTGAACTGGGTATCTACTAGTAGCATACTTTTTAAATCAAAGAATGATATTTTCTTAGCGTTATTGTAGCGCTATATCTAATTTCTTTTCTTTTTCCCACGCATGAGATTCAGTGTTTCTACTGCTATTGAGAAGAACATAGCGAAATAGATGTAACCTTTAGGTATATGCACTTGTACGCTTTCCAGAATAAGGGTAAAGCCCACAAGGATTAAGAACGACAGCGCCAGCATTTTGACTGAGGGGTGACGGTCAACGAATTCGCCGATAGGACGAGCGGCTAGCATCATAACACCGACCGCTATGATAACGGCTGCCATCATAATGAATAGGTGATCGGACAGACCAACAGCGGTGATGACTGAATCCAGGCTGAAAATAATATCCAGCAACATAATCTGGATGATGGCTCCCAAGAAAGAGTGAACAGGACGTTTTAGCTCTCCTTCATTGTCACCTTCGATAGCTTCGTGGATTTCTTTGCTGGCTTTCCAGATCAGGAACAGACCACCGAAGAATAGGATTAAATCACGGGCAGAGACATCATGCTCAAAAACTGTCAATATCGGGTAGGTCAGTCGAATAACCCAGGCAATAGATGCTAACAGCGCCAAGCGCATTAGCATTGCTCCCATTAGTCCGATCTTACGTGCTTTATTTTGTTGATGGCTAGGGAGTTTTGCCACAACAAGTGACAAAAAGATAATATTATCAATTCCTAAAACGATTTCTAGAACTGTCAGGGTGGCAAGTGCCATCCAAGCCTGGGGATCAGCAATCCATTCTAACATTGCTTATTAAAACCTTAAGGTAAAAATCCAATTATACGCGCGATTAGGTGTAAGGTAAGTATGCCAATGTAAAAATCAGTCAGAGCTAACGCTAAATTAAGAAATGACGGGCCAATAGAGGAGCCGTGAAATTTTTCCTCAGATAGAACCCGCGAGGTAGAGTCATAATAGGCTGGCCGTGTACTCCTATTGCTTCGGTTAATGCTTTACTGTTAGCCGCTTTTGGACGTAACTGTAATACTTCGCCATGACGGGCGGTAACGCTCTCTACTTTGCCAAGCACGATGAAATCCATCAATTCTTCCCAGTCACGACGCAGTAACTCTTCCTCTTGTTGATTGGGACTCCACAATAAAGGGGAACCAACTCGGCGTTTGGCTAAAGGAATTTCCCGTTCGCCTTCAACAGGTATCCATAGCACTCGCGATAATTTGCGTCTGACATGACAACTTTCCCAGGTAATACCACTGTTCCCTGTTAATGGTGCAACGCAGACAAATGTTGTCTCCAGTGGATAACCTCTTCTGTCCACGGGGATGGTTTTAAGCTCAATACCGATATGTTCGAAATCTTGCTCCGGCTTACTGCCGGCACTCGCACCGAGGTAATATTCTAGCAACATGCCCACCCAGCCTTTATCTCGTTTCAGATTGGGCGGGATAGGTAAATTTGCTTTTGCCGCGAGTTCTCCCATTGATAAGCCAGCCAGAAGGTGGGCGCATTCAAGCAATTGTTGCTCGTTGTCTGGTGGTGGTGGAGGGGAAAAAAGAGTGCTCATTTGGGATATCCGTTTTTTAGGTCAAAAAACAGCCTTAGTTTCTGTGAATAATAAATTTGAGGTTCATACAATAGCTAACAAGTGATAATAGCATGATATACAAACATTTTTTATTGCTGTTTCAAATGTTGTAAAATTGACAGCCGTTCTTGTTCACCTATTGCCGGTAATAATGAACAGGATCTTACACCATGTTATCCACAGTTTTATGGGATAAGTAGACAAAAATGAGATCACTGGTTTGATTTACAGGTTTGACTAACACTTTTTTCTACAAAAACCGCTGTTTTTTGCTTAACTAAAAAGAATAACTTGTGGATAACATGATGTTTGGTTGTTTTTTGTTCTCATCAACTAACGTTGTCCATTATAGCCGTGACTGACGTTAGAAATAACGAGGTAAATAGCTGCTATTTCAATGAAAAATAAATACTATTTCATTTTTTGTCTATAAATTGATAATTCATAATATAAAGCTATACCTGAATTACCCCTGCCTTTTTCACATAGATATCCACAGAAAAAGTGAATAAAAGCGAGTTTGTACACCTGTGTATGTTCATAACTCTGGCCTTTTCTGTGAATTACCCTTCAGATGGGTTGAACCAGGCAGATTTGAAATCAAACCAACCAAAGGTGTTCATTTTGACTCCCCGCATACTTCTCTGTCCCTGTAACTCAAGCCAGTGGTGGAACAGTGGATGCAGCCAATGTTCATCAATTATTTTTTCACACCACTCTTCAAGCGATAACTCTTGTTGTCGCCATTGTGATACTTCTTTACTTAAATCATTACCAAGGCACTTTTTCAATAATGGCATCTCGTACAGCGTAGCGAACAGCGAAAACTCCAGAGGATTATAAAAGTTGGCGGTAGCAAGCCAGAGGTCACTTTCGGTGTTGCCATTGAACCATGTGTCATAATCCACGATGTTGATTTTCAATTCGACGCCGCACTTGGTCAGTATGGCTTGAAGGATCTGGCTGATTGTGTGGTATTCGTGATGTTGATGGCAAAGCGTGACGGTCAGATGGGTAATATCCTCTGGTTTGTTCAATTCAGATATCAGCTTACTGTGATGCCAGCGTAGTAATAAACCATAAGCGGGTGACCAGTGGCGTTGATAAAAGGGGTCACAGTGCGCTAGTAGATTGATCGGTGTTAGCAGGCTGCATAGCCATTGGCGAACCTCTTCTCTCTTACATTTAGTTGAACGATGGTCGTGTAGTAGGAAATAACAGCCTTCTTCTATCCTGCTATCTAACGAGTTATTATCCGTGCTGTCACTTTCCAGATGCAGAGTTGTACAAACCAGTTTCTCGGCGAGTTCCGGTAGAAACCATATGTTCACTTGATCAATCAGCGCCCGAAAGCCAAAGTAATTATCGAAGGCACGAATTTGTAGTTTCTGAGCGCTGTTTTTTATGACCTGGTAAGGACCGGTTCCCACTGGCATACGAGAGAAGTTCGGTAACTTTTGCCACTCTTGAGGCAAGATCATGGCATGTGGGCTGCCGATTAATAAAGGGAGCCAGAGATCGGGTTCTGAAAGAAAAATATCAATCACATAGGGTGTGGGTGTGGTGACTTTTTCAATATGAGAAAAAAGGGGTAGGTTGCGTAATCTTTGTAGCGAAGCAATGACATCCGCCATCTGTAATTCTCTGCCGTGGTGAAAATGGATGGCCGGCCGTAGATAAAATCGCCAATGATTTGAGGATAATTGTTGCCAATGATGAGCTAAGTCAGCTTCTGGTTCCCCATTTTCCTCATTTATGCGGGTTAAGCTATTAAATATCTGCCTGACCAGATGAATTTCAGAACGGCGTAACGGTGAGCCGGGTAGAAGATTAGGAAAGGGGCGATAATAGAGTATCCGCAGTAAGTTTTTCCCCTGACGGAAACGGCGTTCAATCTGGGAGAGTACCATATGACGAACTGTATCTTTATCACCAACCAGTTGGACCAACTTCTCAACGTTATGTTGCTCGAGTAACTCTTCAGCTCGTTGTTGTTGAAGTTCCCATCCATCGCGTAAGAAATTCAGTTGAGAACGTTTCCCTCGACCAGACTCAGCCTGCCACTGTAACCAACCCGCTTTCTGCATATTGTTGAGCAGTGAACGGATATGGCGTTTTGAACAATGCAGTACATTTGCCAGCTCTTGTAATGTTGTTTCAGCCTCTTTTCCTTGATGGTGTTGCCATAATCGAATGAATTGTTGTTGTAAGCGTGAACTGGGCATAAAAGAGGAACTCCAGAGTATTATTCATCAATTTTTATTTCCTTATATTGCGACGATAATTATCCATATTGAAAGTAGCTCAATAGGCCAGGCGAAATCTGGCTTCTCCCCCAATTTTCTTGAGTAATGGTGATTTGCCAGCCAGTAAGAAAACTTACTGGCTTTTTTTCTTATTGTACATTATGTACTCCCCGCTTCTTTTTTACATGTTAGCTTAAAACGAGTAATCATCTGGCATTGATGGCGATTTGTCCAGCCACTATCGCTATTTTATCTGTTAATTTCTTTTAAATGTGATATGGAGTGATTAAATATTAGTTAAGACATTGTATGTGGCTGAAAAGTGACTGCCTGCATGAGTATAGACGTGGTGGGATTGTTCTTGCCTTTGACGTCGATAGAAAAATCCCGTAGTAGAAAACTACGGGATGAATCAGTAAAGGAAAAATTAACGCAGAAAAATCGGTTGTTCCTGCTCGTAGGCTGTTATGGCGTCCAGATGTTGTAATGTCAAGCCGATGCTGTCCAGACCATTCATCATACAGTGACGTCGGAAACTATCGATTTCAAAATCATAATTTTTATTGCCAGCATGAACTTTCTGTTGTTCTAGATCGACAGTAAAACGACAAGCTTTGTTTTGTTGAACCAAATCAAATAGCTCATTGACATCTTTATCGTTCAGTTTTACTGGCAATAACTGGTTGTTGAAAGCGTTACTGTAGAAAATATCCGCAAAACTTGGGGCGATAACCACTTTAAAACCATAATCCGTTAGTGCCCAAGGCGCATGTTCGCGGGAGGAACCGCAACCAAAGTTTTCACGAGCCAGAAGGATACTGGCACCCTGATAACAAGGCTGATTTAATACGAATTCAGGGTTAGGTTTTTGTCCTGCATCATCAAGAAAACGCCAGTCATGAAACAGATGTTGACCAAATCCTGTACGAGTAACTTTCTGCAAGAATTGTTTGGGAATAATGGCATCAGTATCGACGTTTGCCGCATCTAAAGGAGCAACTAAACCGATATGTTGAATAAACTTTTCCATCATTCTCTCCTTTATGACTTCTGTGCTGGATGGCGTATATCGATAAAATGACCATTAATCGCTGCTGCTGCTGCCATCGCTGGACTGACCAAATGGGTGCGTCCACCACGTCCCTGGCGCCCTTCAAAGTTGCGGTTACTAGTAGAAGCGCAGCGTTCACCGGGTTGCAGGCGGTCGTTATTCATTGCCAGACACATGGAACATCCGGGTAAGCGCCATTCAAAACCAGCCTCTATGAAAATTTTATCCAAACCCTCTGCTTCCGCTTGTGCTTGAACAGGGCCTGATCCGGGAACAACGATTGCCTGAACGCCAGGAGCCACTTTATGGCCTTGTGCGATGGCTGCGGCAGCCCGTAAATCTTCAATCCGGGAGTTGGTGCAAGAGCCGATAAAGACTTTATCGATCTTCACATCTGTCAGCTTAATACCGGGTTTCAAATCCATATAAGCCAGTGCTTTTTCAGCAGAGGCACGTTCGACAGGATCACTAAAAGATTCTGGCGCTGGAATGGCTTGATCAATAGCGATCACCTGTCCAGGGTTTGTTCCCCATGTGACCTGCGGAGAGATCTCTTCTGCATTAATCGTAATAACGGTGTCATATTGTGCGTCAGGATCAGATTTCAATGTCTTCCAGTAAGCAACAGCTTGTTCCCACAGCTCTCCTTTTGGTGAGAACTGGCGGCCTTTCATATAAGCAAAAGTCGTTTCATCCGGTGCAACCAAACCAGCTTTAGCACCCATTTCAATTGCCATGTTACATAAAGTCATACGGCCTTCCATGCTAAGCGCTTCAATCGCCTTACCACAGAATTCCACCACATACCCGGTACCACCCGCGCTACCTGTTTTGCCGATGATCGCCAGAACGATATCTTTGGCGGTGATAGCATTACCGACACCACCCATCACTTCGATTTTCATAGTTTTAGCGCGGGCTTGTTTCAGGGTTTGGGTGGCGAGTACATGTTCAACTTCAGAAGTGCCAATGCCGAAAGCCAGTGAGCCGAATGCCCCATGCGTTGCGGTATGGGAATCACCACAAACAATCGTCATGCCCGGCAGGGTTATACCCTGTTCAGGTCCGATGACATGAACAATCCCCTGATAAGGGTGGTTGAGATCATATAATGTGATACCGAATTCGGCACAGTTTTTCATCAACTCCTGCATTTGAATACGAGCCATGTCACCACAGGCGTTAATATCTTTTGTTTGCGTGGATACGTTATGATCCATTGTTGCGAACGTTTTACCTGGCTGGTGCACTGGGCGGCCTTTGGTGCGCAAACCATCAAAGGCTTGCGGCGAGGTCACTTCATGAACCAGATGACGATCAATATAGAGTAACGGGGTTTCATTCGGTACTTCCCGGACAATATGGGCGTCATATAATTTTTGGTATAAAGTTTTAGCCATGTTAAATACCCTCGGCTATATAACGGGCGATAGCGCTGCCCATTTCATCAGTACTAATTGCTTTACCGTTTCCGGCTAAATCTGTTGTGCGATAGCCCTGTTCCAGCGCGTAGTTAACCGCCTGTTCAATCGCATTTGCGGCGTCATTGCGACCTAAGCTGTAACGCAATAGTAAGGCGGCAGACAGGATCTGGGCTATCGGGTTAGCAATACCTTTTCCGGCAATATCTGGAGCAGAACCACCTGCGGGTTCATACAGGCCAAAGCCTTTTTCATTCAGGCTGGCGGAAGGTAACATGCCCATTGAACCGGTAATCATGGCGCATTCATCAGATAAGATATCGCCGAAAATATTAGAGCACAGCATCACATCAAACTGAGATGGATCTTTAATTAACTGCATGGTGGCGTTATCAATATACATGTGATTGATTTCTACATCTGGATGCTCTTTTGCAATCTCAGTAACAACTTCTCGCCACAATACGGAACTCTGCAACACATTTGCTTTATCAATAGATGTAACTTTATTACTACGTTTGCGAGCGGATTCGAAGGCGATACGGGCAATGCGCTCGATTTCAAAACGGTGATAAATCTCAGTATCAAATGCTCGTTCGTATTTACCTTGGCCTTCACGTCCTTTGGGTTGACCAAAATAGATACCGCCGGTTAATTCACGGACACATAAAATATCAAAGCCTTTGGCGGCAATATCACTGCGTAAAGGACAAAATACTTCTAATCCGGCATATAAGCGAGCAGGGCGTAAGTTGCTGAACAGTTTGAAATGTTTGCGTAATGGCAACAATGCGCCACGCTCAGGTTGTTCTGTTGGTGGTAAATGTTCCCATTTAGGCCCTCCCACGGAGCCGAACAATATGGCATCAGCCTGTTCACAACCAGCTATGGTTTTTGCCGGTAGCGGACAGCCGTGGCGATCGATAGCAATCCCCCCCACATCATATTCGCTGGTGGTGATGCGGATATTGAAACGCTTACGGATTGCATCCAATATCTTATAGGCTTGTGCCATAACTTCGGGGCCAATACCATCACCGGGTAAAACTGCAATATGATAATTGTTCGACATGTTTACACCATTTCCTTTGTATTTTGCTGTATGCGTTGTTTCTCTTTCTTAACTTGCTCTGTACGCCAAACGCAGTTCAGAGCATGAACCATTGCTTTGGCAGAAGATTCAACAATATCGGTTTCCAACCCCATGCCGTGGAAGCGACGCCCAAAGCATTCGACAACGATATTTACCTGGCCCAGTGCATTTTTCCCGTGTCCTTTACCTGATAACTGATAAGAAACCAGTTCAATTGGGTATTCAGTTATTCGGCTAATTGCCTGATAAACCGCATCTACCGGGCCATTACCTGTGGCAGCTTCTGATTTCAGCTCTTTGCCACACACTAAACGTACAGCGGCTGTTGCCATCACATTGGAGCCAGATTGGATATTAAAGTGATCAAGATGGAAAAATTCGGGTTCTTGCTGTTGCAGGTTCATGAAAGCTAAGGCTTCCAAATCATAGTCAAATACCTGACCTTTTTTATCTGCCAGGCGTAAAAAGGCTTCGTATAAGCTATCCAGATCGTAATCTTTATCCTGATATCCCATCTCCTCCATACGGTGTTTCACTGCGGCACGACCGGATCGGGAAGTCAGATTCAATTGAATTTCTTTCAGGCCGATGGACTCTGGTGTCATAATCTCGTAAGTTTCACGATTTTTCAGTACTCCGTCCTGATGAATCCCGGATGAGTGGGAAAATGCATTGCTACCAACAACTGCTTTATTCGCGGGGATCGGCATATTGCATAATTGACTGACCAACTGACTGGTGCGGTAAATTTCTTGATGGTTGATATTGGTATAAACGCCTAACGTTTGCTGACGAACTTTAATCGCCATAATGACTTCTTCCAGTGAGCAGTTGCCGGCACGTTCACCCAAACCGTTTATCGTCCCTTCTATCTGACGGGCGCCCGATTGTACTGCTGAGATCGAGTTGGCGACCGACATCCCCAAATCATCGTGGCAATGGACGGATAATATCGCTTTATCGATATTAGGAACGCGTTCGATCAAATTGGTAATGATGCCGCCGAATTGATATGGCACGGTGTAACCGACAGTATCTGGGATATTGATAGTCGTTGCGCCAGCTTTGATAGCGTTTTCAACGATCCGACACAGATTATCAATAGGTGTACGGCCCGCATCTTCACAGGAGAATTCGACATCATCAGTGTAACGACGTGCTCGTTTGATTGATTGAGCTGCCATTTCCATAACATTTTCGAATGTTTTTTTCAGCTTGGATTCAATATGTAAATTGGAAGTGGCCAGGAACACGTGGATTCGAAAGGCTTCCGCAACTTTTAATGCTTCTGCGGCCACATCGATATCTTTTTCTACACAACGCGCCAAGGCACAAACACGGCTGTTTTTGATCTGTTTAGCGATCGTTTGGACAGATTCAAAATCACCAGGAGAGGAAACTGGAAAACCGACTTCCATGATATCAACACCCATTCTTTCCAGAGCCAAGGCAATTTGGAGTTTTTCGTTCACACATAAGCTGGCTTGTAATGCTTGTTCTCCATCACGTAACGTGGTGTCGAAGATAATAACTTGCTGGTTCATATGTACGTTCCTCTCGTGGTTATTTTTTGCGCCCAGCAGGTAAAAAAAACCCGCGCATGGCGCGGGTTCTTGTGAATGTCTGGTTTGGACCAACTCTGTTTTGAATCAACTCTGTTTTCTGTCCACCAGCATACCGCGCATATCAGATACGATAAGTAGTAGGTTTAATAGACAAATTGAGTGAATCATATCGATCCAACCTTTCAGTAGTATTAATGAGTGTTCGTGATTCGTATGCTTTTATTGATACGTTATCTTAAAAGTGATGTCAAGAATTCATTTAGGCATATGATTCTTGGTTTTACTTTTCTTATGGCGGTAAATTGAAGTGTTGATCTGTTTATATTTAAAAAGATTTTATTTTATCCTTTTTTGTTTGGGTTTGACTTTCGTGATGAGCTAAGATTTATATAAAAATAGTGCATTATACTGATTAATTAAAATTAAGTATTTTTCGTTTGGTGAGCTGGAAGTGGATTTGTATTTTTCTGAAAAACATCATTTATCATTGGAAAAATAGATACAAATAGGAAGTTATGTTATATATCTTTGAAAAAATAATTCTATAACATAATAACTCTGATAAAATTGTTTAATAATAATAAGTCAGTAATTTTATTATGAATTGTGTCATTCTTTGATTTATCATCATATACAGAATAGCAGGGTGAATAAATTGTTAACATAATTGTACTTTTTTGTGAATAAATAATGAGCATTACATTGTCTACTAATTGAAATTATATATTTTTAACACTAATAGGGGGATGCGCTGGTTAGCTATGCGTATTCAGATTTGTACAAGGACGAGTCTTAATTATTTGTTATCGAAATGATTAAGACAATTGATCTCGTTAATAGTTATAGTCATCGTAATATCTGAGTAATAAATGAAGGTATTTCCGATGTTTTGTTATTAGCCGGGATCATCTGCATGAGTTTAGTGGAGTTAAACAATGGCTGAATACACCTCAGTAACTGCAACCAAAAAAGATCCAAATGAAATTCATTTGCGTAATGTGGATCTCAATCTGCTGACTGTTTTTGATGCAGTTATGCAAATGCAGAATGTGACACGTGCGGCACAGATATTAGGAATGTCACAACCGGCGGTCAGTAATGCGGTTTCTCGTTTGAAGCTAATGTTCAATGACGAATTATTTGTACGTTATGGGCGTGGAATACAACCGACGGCAAGGGCCCATCAATTATTTGGTCCAGTCCGTCAGGCATTACAACTGGTATATAATGAGTTACCTGGGGTTGGTTTTGAACCTGATAATAGTGATAGGGTTTTTAGTCTTTCAATTTGTAGCCCTTTGGATATTAGGCTGGCTGCAAAAATAGTTGAACAGGTAAAACAAAATACACCTAATCTGGGTGTGACGATTAGATCATATTTACATGATAATATTGAGCATCAGCTCAGATACCAGGAAACTGAGTTTGTCATTAGCTATACGCAGCTAGAACGCATGGATTTTCATCATTACCCGTTATTCAATGATGAGTTGGTTTTGGCTGTTTCTAATCATCATCCAAGAATTGAAAATAGTATTAGTGAGCAGCAATTGTATGAGGAACATCATGCAGTTGTATCATTGGATAATATATGTTCATTCAGCGTTCCCTATTATGATGGAGGTGAACGTCTGCGTTCGGTTGTTTATCAGGGTACCGACTTGAATAGTGTGTTGCACATTGTCTCTCAAACTTATTTGGTTGCAATTGCGCCAAAATGGCTGGTTGAGCACTATAGCGAACAATTAGCAATAAGGGCGGTTTCATTACCGTGGGATCAAGTAAGTCGTCCGTGTTATTTGATTTGGCACGAATCTACAACGAAAGATAAAGGGCATCAGTGGATGAAGTCGTTGTTGAGTCAACTTAGTAACAGATAATTAATTTGAAACTCACTACTGCATAAGGGTGGTGAGTTTTTTTATTTTATCACAAATTTTTCAACTTTTGATAAATAGGCTTTTCCTGTTGTTCAGGAATCGGTAGACTGCGAGGAAATAGCTAACACCTGTAAGCTGAAAAGCGAATAAGTGATGCGAAAAGGTATTATCAGAGAATAAAATTACTGTTTTTTCTCCGATAAGAAAAAAAATTTTCGAACAGGAAAAAAATTGTGATAACTAAAAATTTACATCCTTATCACTTGATAAACCGATTGCAACAACAAATCAAACGACACCCAGAGAAAATTGCTTTTCGCCAATGGTCTCCGGCTGAACAACTCGAACTAAATTGGAATGATATTGGCAAAAAGACCAATGCTATTAGCCGGGCATTGTTGGAGATTGGTGTTGATGTGCAAGAAAAAATTGGTCTCTTTGCACATAACAGCATGGCGTGGTCATTGACAGATATTGCTGTATTACAACTTCGGGCGGTTACTGTTCCTCTGTATGCGACTAGTAGTCAAGAACAAGCGAGTTTCATACTGAATGATGCTAGTGTGCGTATTCTGTTTGTCGGTGGGCAGCCGCAGTATGATGTTGCTATTACTTTGACAGAACGTTGTCCCCAGTTGAGTCACATTATTGTCTTAGATGAATCAGTCGATTTGCGGGATTGTTCATTAGCTCAACATTTATCTGATTTCATGGCTGATGATAAATTACAACATCAGTCGGAGTTGGAAACCCGTATCGCTAACCACAATCTGGATGATCTTTTTACGCTTATTTATACGTCTGGTACAACTGGCGAGCCTAAAGGCGTCATGCTTGATTACCGTAATTTAGCCTATCAGTTGTATTCACATGATCATGTCCTGGCGTTAACTGATCAGGATGTTTCTTTGAGTTTTCTGCCGTTATCCCATGTCTTTGAACGCGCATGGAGTTTTTATGTCATGCATGTAGGGGCACAAAATGTTTATCTGACAGACACTAACTTTGTTCGTCAAGCTATGGCCGATATTCGCCCGACCGTGATGTGCGCAGTGCCGAGATTTTATGAAAAAATTTACAGTGCGATTTTTGAAAAAGTTTCTCAGGCTCCTTGGCATCGAAGAAAACTCTTTAATTGGGCGATTAAATGTGGTGAGCGTCAGTTTTTACGTAAGTTGCAAGGTAAAAAAAGCTGCCCTTGGTCGACAGCAATGCATCGACTGGCTGATAAATTGGTATTGAGTAAATTGCGTAATGTATTGGGGGGCAGAGTTCGGTTTTTACCTGCTGCTGGCGCGCGTCTGGACGAAACGATTATCCTGTTCTTTCTCGCTGTTGGGATAAATATCAAATATGGCTATGGCATGACAGAGACTTGCGCCACAGTTTCTTGTTGGGAAGAGCAAGGTTATGTACTTGGTTCTATTGGCAAACCATTGCCTGGCATTGACGTCCGTATCGGTGAAGAAGATGAGATACAAGTGCGTGGCCCAATTGTGATGAAAGGCTATTTCAATAATCAGCAAGAAACCGCCAAAGCATTTACTCAAGACGGTTGGTTGCGTACCGGTGACGCCGGTAAATTGGATGAAAATGGTCATTTGTTCATTACTGAACGTCTGAAAGATTTGATGAAAACATCGAATGGCAAATATATTGCCCCTCAAATGATTGAAGGTATTTTGGGACAAGATCGTTTTATTGAACATATTGCTGTTATTGCTGATGCTCGTAAATTTGTATCCGCCCTTATAGTGCCTTGTTATGAAGCATTGGAAGAGTATGCAAGGTCAATTAACCTCAAATATCATGATCGAGTTGAATTGCTGCGTCATAGTCAAATTATCAATATGTTTGAGCAACGCTTGAAAGAGATGCAGAAAAACTTCGCTCACTTCGATCAGGTAAAGCGTTTCACATTGTTGCCAAATCCATTTTCAATGGAAACAGGGGAATTAACGCCAACACTAAAATTGCGAAGGAAAATTATTATGCAGCGTTACCATAACGAAATTGAATCCATGTATCGAGATTAATTTCTGGAGCTTTATAGAGCGCGACCGGCTATTCAAGGGAAATTTAAGGTAGTATTCTACTTTCAATTTATCTCAGGAGTATCCGGTTTTTAAAATTTCAATATTAGATGAATAAGCTGTAGTTTAATTTTAAAAATTATAAATAAATTATATTCACGGGTATCATTCTATGCCTGGAATAGAGCACTTGTTATTTAATAGGTTAGGGCAAGGTATAATTATCTGACTTCAAACGTCATGATGAAAAAGATGGTTATAAAAATGAAATAATAGTATTTTGTACTTGTGCGGTGCGCATGCATAGTAAATAAGACATATTTTGTATAATGAGGTGAATTGATGAATTTTGATAATATAGTTATTGTTCATGGCCTTATGGCGACTCCTGATCATCATTGGTTTCCTTGGCTTAAAAGTCAATATGAAAGGTCAAATGTTCGGGTAATAGTGCCGGAAATGCCTGAATCTCACGCTCCTTCACCTCATTTATGGCAAGAAAAGTTGCAGGAGAGTGTACCTAATCCTAATGAAAAAACGCTTTTTATTGGGCATAGCTTGGGTTGTATTGCCGCCCTCCGTTATATTTCATCTTTACCTGATAATGTAAATATTGGCGGGATTGTATTAATTGCAGGATTTTATGAAAAATTATCGACTTTACCCGAATTAAGTATATTTACTGAGGAGAACTTGGATTTTCATCCCCTTATACACAGAATAAACCAACGAATAGTAATATTATCGCTTAATGATGAAATTGTACCTCCACAGTTTACATTAAATTTAAGTCAGCAGCTCCGGGCTGAATTATATGGCTTCCCTGATGGCGGGCATTTTTTAGATCGCGACGGTTTTACTGTTTTTCCTAGCTTAGAGAAGGTATTAAAAGACAATTCAATGTTGTAAATAAATGTCTTTGTTGTTCTGTAAATATGCCAAGTTTACTTATATTCATAACTTGGCTATTTTAATTGATATGGATTATGACTAATAACAAATAAGTTCGGGATAGTGTAAATTAAAACTTAATCTAAATAAATGAAGTGGAATGGTTAGTACCAAAATATATATTCTGCATTTTTAATCGCAGCGGTGAAAAAATTAAACTATAAGCTGCTATCGAAGTTCTCTATCGTTTGATGAAGGGTGAGGTCTGCTGACAAAATGGGCACTTCACGTCAACTTTGGCCATCAAAAATTTTTTAATAAATGACGGAATTTTACATGATGATCACTGCATTGAATGCATGGCCGAGAGAATAATGACAATAAATTCAAGTAATTACGTAAAATCAGCCTATTGAAAAGCATACCAAGCTCGGTACAATTTTCATCACAAAAAGTAACAAAAAATGTACAATTTTTTCAATGGGTTACATTTTTAGTTGTGATGATACCCACAAATAATTAACTATTATATAACTGAAATAATAAAAACTGTTAATATTACAAAACTGAATTAAATTTTAATCCAGTGTAATTTGTCAAAACAAACATCCCGGAGGGGAATAAAGTGGATGTGATAACAGCACAAGCATTTAGACCACTAACTGATGATGAAACATTAAATTATGATAATGGTTTAATGAGTTCGTCACCTAATTAATAGAAAAAGGAATAAAGGTATATCATAACCTTTATTCCTTTATTTGTTCTTTCATTTATAAGATAAAAGGTAAAGCATGGACATAATTAACGTAAAAAGGAAAATAACAGAAATAATAAATAAAAAATTTAATGATACTGATCTGTATACTTGCTACTTGTCAGGCTCAGTCATTGAAGGGTTTGCAACGCCAAAATCTGATTATGATGTCTATGTTATATTGGAAGAAGAATTAGAAAAAGAATGCGAAGAGATATTTATACCATCCGATATCGGAATGTTAGAAGTGACAATAATCTCTTTAAAAGAGATAAAAGAAATCATGAAGATAATCAACAATGGAAGCTTAAACTCCGATTGGTATAAATTACATTTATCTCATAGGATATTAACAGGGGAATCGATTATAAAATCAAATAATTTTGACACATTAAAAGGAGGAATAAATAAAGCTAAATTATGTGAAATACTTAAGACCAAAGCAAAAAACTTTGGAGAAAAGTGTTTTTCCGATGGGATTGGAAATATTTTAAATAATGACCTAATATCAGCAGCATTTAACTTTGAACGAACAGTTAATTCAGCAATGGATTATATCCTGGCTTCAAGTGAAAACACATCCACTTTAATAAAGTGGCGCTATCAAAATGCAATGAAGGTGTTTGGAAAAGACCATCCAATAACATCTATATACTTGATGGTTTGTTCAAAATTTAATGTAATCAATGATATTGCAACAATTGATTACATAAATTCAGTTGCAAAAATGTGGCAATTAACTTTAGACTATTGTCAAGGAAAAGATATTTTTAGTTACAATGTATCTTTTACAAAAAAAAGCATAGCTAATACATCCGACATTTCATTATCAAATGAAAATAATAAACCAATAATAAAAAATTTATGGTATAGAGTCTTGTGTAAAGATGGGAAATTAATACTTTTCGCAAAGAAAGCATTATGTGAGATCAATTCAGATGCATATAGGGTTTGGTTAGTAATAGACAATGGAAAAACAGAGTTTGAAGTTGTTTCAGAGTTGGAAAAACTTGGAATAACTAATACAAATGCTAATTTTTATATATCGGAATTCGAAAGACTAGGGGCATTAACAAAGTAATACATATTTGGAATGAATTAGTTGATTATTTAAATGCAAATAGACTTACTTCTGGTATGGATACTAATTTAGTAAATAAATATGGCTTAGATCCAGAATTAGCCTTATATGGTACTGAACTATGCGAGTTAAAGAGAAATAAAGAAAACATCTTAGGAAACTTTCCCCACATTAAACATAGAAAACATTTACCAAGATCATTACCTGTGGGATAAGATTTTTACGCTAGCTAAAAACAAACCATTTATTATCGGTAGTGGCAGAAATTCACTTGATACTGAAGCGTACTACGGGGAAAAAAGAAATGATTAAGCGCGGTTTATTTATAGCTTTTGAAGGAAATGATGGTGCAGGTAAATCAACAATTTCACGCGAAGTTTATGATATTTTATCTCTAGATTATAATAATATTGTTTTTTTAGATAAAAATTATCCTTTACTACCATCTAGGTATAGTGTGTATCACATGGGAAAAATACGAGATGTCCTTTGGGATTATGACATTTCAGCTCCATTGGGTGAACTTGGTGACCGGCATTGGATTCTATTGATAGCATCATGGTTTTCTGTTTTAGATAGTTTAATTATTCAACCTTGTTTATTGCAAGGTAAAATTATTATATGTGATAGTTGGTATTATAAATATTTGGCAAGATTCTTACTTAAATCCACGGAATTAGCAGAATTAAGTAAATTAGTTCTATCTATAAACACAAAACCAGACATGGTTATATATCTTGATGTTCCTCCAAATATTGCTGAAAAAAGGAAAAGAATATTAAAACCTAGTGAGTCTGGAAAATTAGAGACAAATGAAAACTATGATTTTATAGAATATCAAAAACATGTTATTAATCAATACCAGACGTTTTATGATGACACTTGGGAAATTATTGATACTGACACCTTAACTAAAGATGCAGTAATTAAATTAATAGTGGATATTATTCAAGTGGAAATACTGAAAAAAATGTAATTATTGCAAGACCTATATTTATTGAGGTTATTTTATCTGGAGGAAAATAATGGATAAAGAATTTAGAAAATTAATATTAGCTTCCTCAGGAAATTCTTTTACCTTGTATTTGGAGATGATAATATCATTCACGCTATTCTTTATTATTTTATTAAAAATATCCTTCTTTTATTTTTATAATCTTCTGATTTTTTAATATTAAAAAACATATCAACCAACCAACCAATTTGAAAAAATTTAGTTATTTTTAGGTTTTATTCTTATCTATTGCTCAATAAAACAGATTCTTATTTTAATATGGTAATATGATTTTTATGGGCTATTAAGATTATTTCATGAACCTTGTGAATAATTTGTTTCTATTTTAAATAATCATTTGACTGATTATTATATTTGGTTGTTTAATTATGAAAATGAATATTTATATATCCAAGTGAGTATTGAATATATGGAATTACTATTCCAGAAATAAACGCTAGCTTCTATATATTCTCTAATTAAAATGGAGTAAAAAGATTTTACTCGAATGCATTATTTGCAATGGCTATCCAAAAACGAGGAAATGACGGTCAAATTATCTGAGGCGTTTGTCGGCATTCCCTTTATCAGCTTCATACTTCGGTGACCTAAACGATTTTGAAAACTGCTTTTTAGTTTTTTATCGTATATATACTGGATAATACCTATATGTTGTCGTTCTTTTTAGGTATAGCCGCTCATATTCTACTTATTTTTAGCTTCTTGATAGTAAGATAACGCTTACCGGAGACATTTGGAATTGTCATAAAATTGCTATTCTGCCTTTACTCACATTGCTAACGCCTGTTTCTAGCGTTATGTTAATTAACTCAGCATCAATATATCGCTGAGAGGTTATTCGTCTTACTAAAATAAAAGTGGAAGTCACTTCCGATTTATTAACTTGCAAACAGAGCCTGGAGGAAAACCTATGGAGATGTTATCAGGAGCTGAAATGGTCGTCCGATCGTTAATTGATCAGGGCGTTGAGCATATATTCGGTTATCCGGGAGGGGCAGTACTGGATATTTATGATGCCCTGCATACGGTTGGGGGTATTGAGCATATCCTGGTACGTCATGAGCAGGGGGCAGTTCATATGGCTGATGGCTATGCCCGTTCTACCGGGAAGGTTGGTGTGGTATTGATCACCTCCGGTCCTGGAGCAACCAATGCCATTACCGGTATTGCCACAGCTTATATGGATTCAATTCCGATGGTTGTATTATCCGGTCAAGTCGCCAGTTCCCTGATTGGCAATGATGCATTTCAGGAATGTGACATGGTAGGGATATCCCGTCCGATCGTAAAACATAGTTTTTTAGTGAAAAAAGCGGAAGATATCCCGAAGGTACTGAAAAAAGCCTTCTATCTAGCCTCCAGTGGCCGTCCGGGACCCGTTGTTATTGATTTACCGAAAGATACGGTAAATCCGGCAGTAAAATTACCCTATATTTATCCTGATCAGATCAGTATGCGTTCTTATAGTCCAACGATTCAAGGACACAAAGGGCAGATTAAGCGGGCATTAAGAAAACTATTGAATGCGAAAAAACCGGTCATATATGTAGGCGGGGGGGCGATTAACGCAGATTGTTCAGCAGAATTATTGGTATTGGCAGAAAAATTCAATATCCCTGTTGTTAGCTCCCTGATGGGATTAGGCAGTTTCCCTGCAACTCATCCGCAAAGTCTGGGTATGCTCGGTATGCATGGTACATTCGAAGCTAATAAAGCAATCCATAATTCAGATGTCATTTTTGCTGTCGGTGTACGTTTTGATGATCGTACTACCAATAATCTGGAAAAGTATTGCCCGGGAGCAACGGTATTACATATTGATATTGATCCGACATCAATTTCGAAAACGGTTTCCGCAGATGTACCTATTGTTGGTGATGCTAAACAGGTGCTTGGGCAAATGCTGGCGTTGCTGGAGACAGTGGAAGACACACAAGATCCCGATGCGCTAAAGGATTGGTGGTTATCTATTCAGCAATGGCGCAGCCGTAAATGTCTCAGTTTTGATCGCAGTGGTGAAAAAATTAAACCACAAGCTGCTATTGAAGTTCTCTATCGTCTGACGAAGGGGGAAGCTTATGTCACTTCCGATGTCGGGCAGCATCAGATGTTTGTTGCATTGCATTACCCATTTGATAAACCAAGGCGTTGGATCAGTTCCGGTGGTTTGGGAACGATGGGATTTGGTTTACCGGCGGCTTTGGGCGTTAAACTGGTGAAACCGGAAGCGACGGTAGTTTGTGTTACCGGGGATGGCAGTATTCAGATGAATATTCAGGAGCTGTCTACCGCGTTGCAATATGGGCTGCCGATACTGGTTCTGAATTTGAATAACCGTTTCCTGGGGATGATAAGACAGTGGCAAGACATGATTTATGCCGGTCGTCACTCTCAATCTTATATGGAATCCTTGCCTGATTTTGTCAAATTGGCTGAGGCTTATGGTCATATTGGCATTTCTATCCAACGTTATGATGAATTGGAAAGTAAATTGGCGGAGGCCCTGAAAGAGGTGACTGAAAATCAGCGGCTGGTATTTGTTGATGTCACAGTGGATGAAACTGAACATGTATATCCTATGCAGATCCGTGGAGGAGCAATGGATGAGATGTGGTTAAGCAAAACGGAGAGAACCTGATTATGCGCCGGATTTTATCTGTATTACTTGAAAACGAATCAGGGGCTTTGTCCCGGGTTGTTGGTCTGTTTTCCCAACGTGGCTACAACATTGAAAGTTTAACTGTTGCCCCAACTGATGATCCGACATTATCGCGAATGACAATTCAGACTAAAGGCGATGCAAGGGTACTTGAACAGATTGAAAAACAGTTGCACAAGTTGGTGGATGTGTTGCGAGTCAGCGAGTTGGCGTCGGGTTCTCACGTAGAGCGTGAAATCATGTTAGTTAAATTACAGGCCAGCGGATATGGACGTGAAGAGATCAAACGCAGCGCTGACATCTTCCGTGGGCAGATCATTGATGTGACTTCGACCTTATATACTGTGCAATTGGTAGGAACCAGCGATAAATTGGATGCATTTCTTGATGCTGTTCGAGATGTTGCTGAAATTGTTGAAGTTGCTCGTTCAGGTATTGTCGGCGTATCTCGCGGGGATAAAATTATGCGATGAAAAATCGCAAACTGCGGGGCAATATGCATACATTTATCAGGCTCTGCGATAAAGTAGGGCCTTTTTTGGGGTCTATAAGGAGTTAATGTGAAACTGGATGAAATCGCCCGCCTTGCAGGTGTTTCACGCACAACGGCCAGTTATGTAATTAATGGTAAAGCCAAGCAATACCGTGTCAGTGATAAAACGGTAGAAAAAGTGATGGCGGTGGTTAGAGAGCATAATTACCATCCTAATGCTGTGGCAGCCGGTCTCCGTGCAGGGCGTACCCGTTCTATTGGTTTGGTTATTCCAGATTTAGAAAATACTAGCTATACCCGTATTGCTAATTATTTGGAACGTCAGGCTCGTCAACGTGGCTATCAGTTATTGATAGCCTGTTCGGAAGACCAACCTGATAATGAAATGCGCTGTGTTGAACACCTGTTGCAACGTCAGGTGGATGCAATTATTGTTTCTACCGCATTACCGCCGGAGCATCCTTTTTATCAACGCTGGGCAAATCGTTCTTTGCCTATTATTGCTCTCGATCGGGCGCTTGAAAATGAACACTTTATCAGCGTAGTGGGTGATGATTTTGAAGATGCAAAGATGTTGGCGCAAGAATTTCGTCAATTTCCGGCTGAATCTGTGCTTTATCTCGGCGCATTACCTGAATTATCAGTCAGTTTCCTGCGTGAACAGGGGTTCCGTGAAGCATGGAAAGATGATCCTCGTAAAGTAATGTATCTTTACTCAAACAGCTATGAGCGTGATGCGGCTGCTGAAGTGTACTCCAAATGGTTAGAAACTCATCCAATGCCGCAAGCGTTGTTCACCACCTCTTTTGCCCTGTTGCAAGGGGTCATGGATGTTACTCTTAAACACAGCGGCCGTTTACCAAATCAATTGGTTATTGCGACTTTTGGTGATCATGAATTATTGGATTTCCTTGAATGTCCAGTGCTCTCTGTAGCGCAGCGTCATCGTGAAATTGCTGAACGGGTATTGGAACTGGTGTTAGCAAGTCTGGATGAAAAGCAGAAGCCAGGGCCAGGCATTACACGGATACATCGCGACTTATGTCGCCGAGGAAGCCTGAGTCGAAAAATATGATAAAAACCCCTCATTAATTTTCTGATGAGGGGTTTTGGTTGTCAGATTTGTCTTAAAAGAAGTGTGCAAAGGCAACTTTCGAGCAATCCTTACGTTGGGTGTTTCAGCGCGAGCAAATAGCAATTTCGTTCATAGATAAATTATTCAGTAGCAAGAAGTGTATGGAACAGCGATTATTTGAGTTTGGGATTTGTCTATTTACCCCCGTTTTTTACCCTCTTTTATATATTAAATTGATTTTAATAATATTTATCTTGTAGTTTTTTGTTGCTAGTTAGTTTGAGGGTTGAATTCATCAAATAGAATGATAAACATTGCTGCACGGTAGTTAAATAGTAATGAAATGTAAATTATGTAAATAAATTAATCACACAACTATTTTTTTATTATTTTATCGTAAACATTTACTCTCCTTGTGCTTGTAAAATTATTCAGAATTATCATGGTGTTAATTATTATTGATATTGCTAAATTTAATACTTATGCCTCCCAACAGCCAAAATCCTGCCATCAAATATAGCTAAAGCACATCGGCTCTGGCTTGACAAGGTTTTCGTCCCATCCGTAAACTCCTTATTGTGGGGATTAGTGGGATAAAGTGGTAATTTTTGATCACCAGGGGCGACCTGAGTATGTTTCGTGGAGCAACGCAGATTAACCTCGATAGCAAGGGGCGGCTCACCGTACCTACCCGATACCGGGTTATGCTAAATGAGGAATCGCAAGGGCAAATGGTTTGTACCATTGACCTCCATCAGCCATGCCTGTTGCTCTATACATTATCTGAATGGGAAATTATTGAAGAAAAACTTTCTCGCTTATCCAGCATGAATCCGGCGGAGCGTCGGGTACAACGTTTGCTTTTAGGTCATGCCAGTGAATGCCAGATGGATAGTGCAGGACGTCTTTTGCTAGCCGGTACATTGCGCCAGCATGCAGGGCTAGTCAAAGAGGTTATGCTGGTTGGTCAGTTCAACAAATTTGAACTGTGGGATGAGCAGGCTTGGTATCAACAGGTTAAGGATGACATTGCGGCTGAGCAATCCACACAGGAACCTTTATCAGTACGGCTACAGGAATTATCACTATAAATATGGCAAATAGTCATTTTAAACATACCAGCGTATTGCTGGATGAAGCAGTCAACGGACTGAATATTCGTGAAAATGGAATCTATATTGACGGCACATTTGGACGTGGTGGGCATTCACGTCTGATTTTGTCGCAATTGGGAACGGCAGGTCGTTTAATTGCAATTGATCGAGATCCGCAAGCGATTGAAGTGGCAAAAGCGATCACAGATCCCCGTTTTTCAATTGTACATGGGCCATTTTCTAAATTGGCCCACTATACAGAAAACGCCGGACTGGCTGGCAAAATTGATGGTGTATTACTGGATTTAGGTGTTTCTTCGCCTCAGTTGGATGATCCAGAACGCGGTTTTTCTTTTATGCGTGATGGGCCGCTAGATATGCGGATGGACCCGACTCGTGGGCAATCAGCAGCAGAATGGCTGATGCATGCGACAGCAGATGATATTGCCTGGGTATTGAAAACATTTGGTGAAGAGCGTTTCGCCAAACGTATTGCTAGGGCAATTGTGGCGCGCAATCAGGAAGATCCCATTACCCGAACAAAAGCGTTAGCTGATTTGATTGCTCAGGCTAGCCCAGTAAAAGAGAAACATAAGCATCCAGCAACCAGGAGCTTCCAGGCGATTAGGATTTATATCAATAGTGAGCTGGAAGAGATTGAGCAGGCGCTGGAAGGGGCATTACAAGTGCTTGCGCCACAGGGGAGACTTTCAGTTATCAGTTTCCATTCGCTGGAAGATCGTATTGTTAAACGATTTATTCGTCAGAATAGTCGAGGGCCACAAGTACCGGCAGGATTGCCATTAACAGAAGAGCAACTGAAAGCGCAAGGTGGGCGTAGCTTGAAATCGATTGGCAAGATGAAACCTTCAGAGGAAGAAGTGGCGGATAATCCACGGGCTCGCAGTTCTGTTTTGCGCTTTGCTGAAAAAGTTAGTGAATAATGGCAGGTGAACGTCACGGATTAACCGGTATTATCGGCAACGATTTACTCAAGAATGCCAAAATACCGTTAATTCTTCTAGTCGCTGTATTGGTTTCGGCCATAGTCGTTGTAACCATTGCACATGAAACCCGCTTATTGACGGCTGAAAGAGAACATTTGGTCGTGGAACGAGATGCATTAGATATCGAGTGGCGCAATCTGATCCTCGAAGAAAATGCCTTAGGTGATCACAGTCGAGTTGAGCGGATAGCTGTTGAAAAAATGCATATGCAGCATGTTAATCCTGCTCAGGAAAACATTGTTGTTTCACAGTGAGTTAATTTAATTATTAAAAGGTAAGCGATGAAAGCAGCACGCTCCGTGAAATTAAAACGGCAAGAAGATAAAGCCAGTTTTGTTAGCTGGCGTTTTGCTTTGTTGTGCGGGGGGATTGCCGTGGCTTTAATTGGTTTATTGCTGAGGGTGACTTATTTGCAGGTCATTAACCCGGATCAACTGGTTAAAGAAGGTGATTTACGTTCCCTGCGCGTGCAATCAATCCCTACCGCTCGCGGTATGATCAGTGACCGTATGGGGCGACCTTTGGCTGTCAGCGTTCCAGTCAATGCAGTTTGGGCAGATCCGAAAGAGGTATTTGAAAAAGGGGGGATTACGGATGATACCCGCTGGAAAGCTTTATCTGATGCCATTAATTTGCCTCTTGAGCAACTTACCGACAAAGTTAGTACTAATCCGAAAGGTCGTTTTGTTTATTTAGCGCGTCAGGTTAATCCATCGGTTGGCGATTACATTCATAAACTGAAATTGCCGGGGATTTATTTGCGTCAGGAATCCCGGCGTTATTATCCGGCAGGTCAAGTAACGGCACATATTATTGGCGTGACCAACGTTGATGGTCAGGGTATTGAAGGTATAGAAAAAAGTTTTGATCGTTGGCTGACGGGTCAACCGGGTGAACGAACTGTACGCAAAGACCGCTTTGGTCGTGTCATCGAAGATATTTCATCTGTTGATAGTCTGGCGGCACACAATCTGGTATTGAGTATTGATGAACGCTTACAGGCGCTAGTTTACCGTGAATTAACCAATGCGGTGGCCTTTAACAAAGCGGAATCCGGTACAGCGGTATTGGTGGATGTTAATACCGGAGAAGTGCTGGCAATGGCAAACAGCCCGTCTTATAACCCAAATAATCTCGTCAATACACCAAAAGACGCGATGCGCAACCGTGCTATCACCGATATTTTCGAGCCAGGTTCCACGGTTAAGCCGATGGTGGTAATGGCTGCGCTGAATGATGGTATCATCAAAGAAAATACGGTTATTAATACCGTACCTTATAGGATAAGCGGTAAGGAAATTAGAGATGTATCCCGTTATCCGGAATTATCTATCACTGGTATTTTACAAAAATCGAGTAATGTCGGTGTTTCTAAGCTAGCGTTAGCTATGCCTGCGACAGAGTTGGTGGATGTTTATTCACGTTTTGGGTTAGGAAAGGCGACCAATCTGGGGTTGGTTGGAGAAAGTAGTGGCTTATATCCAACAGGAAAACAACGGTGGTCAGACCTTGAGAGAGCGACCTTTTCTTACGGTTATGGGCTGATGGTAACACCATTACAGTTAGCGCGGGTCTATGCAACAATTGGTAGCTTGGGTGTTTATCGTCCTCTGTCAATTACCAAAGTTGATCCACCTGTGCCCGGCACAAGAGTATTTCCTGAGCCTATCATGCGAACAGTCGTTCATATGATGGAGAGTGTGGCTTTGCCTGGCGGTGGTGGAGTGCGGGCCGCGATAAAAGGTTATCGGATTGCAATCAAGACGGGGACTGCAAAGAAAGTCGGGCCGGATGGCAAATATGCTAATCGATATATTTCTTATGCCGCAGGTGTTGCCCCGGCAAGTAACCCAAGATTTGCACTGGTTGTGGTCATTAATGATCCACAGACAGGTAAGTATTACGGTGGTGTGGTTTCTGCGCCGGTATTTGGCGCCATTATGGGGGGCGCTCTACGCATCATGAATGTGGAGCCAGATGCTTTGGCGGCAGGTGATAAAAACGAATTTGTGATTAATAAGAAAGAGGATACAGGTGGCAGATCGTAATCTACGCGATTTACTCGCGCCGTTAGGTATTGACGCCCCAGTGCGTGAGTTACGCGAAATGACATTGGACAGCCGTAAATCGTCTGCCGGAGATCTGTTTGTTGCTATTAAAGGGCACCAGACAGATGGTCGACACTACATTCCTCAAGCCATCGCACAAGGGGTTGCGGCGGTTATTGCAGAAGCCCAGGGCGAGGCTGATAACGGAACCGTACAAATTATGCATGGTATTCCGGTTGTTTATGTGAACGATTTGAATAATAAGTTGTCACAGTTAGCTGGTGAGTTTTATTGTCACCCTGGTGATAAATTGCACTTGATTGGTGTAACCGGAACCAATGGTAAAACAACCACTACTCAATTACTTGCGCAGTGGAGCCGCGGATTAGGTGAAACCAGTGCCGTGATGGGAACTGTTGGCAATGGTTTACTGGGGCATGTGGCGCCAAGTGAAAATACCACAGGCTCGGCTGTTGATATCCAACTGGATTTGCAACAACTTGTTCGGCAAGGGGCGACTTTTGCGGCAATGGAAGTCTCTTCTCATGGACTGGTTCAGGGGCGTGTGGCTGCGTTGCCGTTTGAGGCGGCGGTGTTTACCAATTTGAGCCGTGACCATCTTGATTATCACGGTGATATGGAACACTACGAAGCCGCTAAATGGCTGCTATTTTCCACTCATAATGTGAAGCAACAAATTATTAATGCTGATGATGAGATTGGATTGAAATGGTTATCCCATTTACCACAAGCGGTTGCTGTAACGATGGAAAACCGTCTGCCGGAAAATTGGCAGGGCCGTTGGTTGGCGGCGCGTGAAATAAAGTATCACGATAAAGGGGTATCTATCACCTTCGAGTCTAGCTGGGGTGGCGGTACAATTGATAGTTCTTTAATGGGGGCATTTAATGTCAGCAATCTGTTGTTGGCGCTTTCCACCCTATTAGCTCTGGATTATCCGTTGGAAAAACTGCTTGAAACAGCTTCCTGCCTGGAACCTGTCTGTGGACGAATGGAAGTATTCACTGCACCGGGCAAACCCGTTGTCGTTGTTGATTATGCTCACACACCTGACGCGCTGGAAAAAGCTTTGATGGCTGCACGTTTGCATTGTCAAGGTAAGCTTTGGTGTGTTTTTGGTTGTGGTGGTGATCGTGATAAAGGTAAACGCCCATTGATGGGAGGTGTTGCGGAACAGTGGGCCGATTGTGTGATTGTGACTGATGATAATCCGCGCAATGAAGAACCACAGGCAATTGTTGCTGACATTCTGACGGGTTTTCTTGACCCGGGGAGAGCGATAGCGATTCATGGACGTGTTGAAGCGGTAACCAACGCTATTATGCAGGCAAAAGCAGATGATGTTGTATTGATAGCGGGTAAAGGCCATGAAGATTATCAATTGGTCGGCCATCGTCGTCTGGATTATTCGGACCGGTTAACTGTTGCTCGGTTATTGGGGGTGATTGCATGATTTCCCTCACTTTGCAACAACTGGCACAAGTAACGAATGGCGTATTGAATCAGGTGACTGAACAGCAAGCAGCAAATATTTGTATCAGTGATGTGACTACTGACAGCCGTCAGATTGGCAATGGCAGTCTGTTTATTGCCTTGAAAGGTGAACGTTTTGATGCTCATGATTTTTTTGCTGATGCAGTAAAAGCTGGTGCCGGTGCTTTGCTTGTCAGCCGTGTGTTGGATGTTCACTTTCCACAAGTCGTGGTTAAAGATACTCGTTTAGCAATGGGTAAATTAGCGGGTTGGGTTCGCCAGCAGAGTAATGCGCGTGTCGTTGCGTTAACAGGTTCGTCCGGTAAAACATCGGTAAAAGAGATGACTGCGGCGATTTTGCGTCAGTGTGGCAACACGCTCTATACCGCGGGTAACCTGAATAATGATATCGGCGTACCGCTGACATTGTTCAGGCTGACGGAACAACATGAGTTTGCTGTGGTTGAATTAGGTGCAAGCCATGTTGGTGAAATTGCCTATACCGTAGAAATGGTTCGGCCAGAAACGGCATTAGTCAATAACCTGTTTGCTGCGCACTTAGCGGATTTTGGTTCTCTTGCGAGTATTGCAAAAGCTAAGGGCGAGATTTTTACCGGCCTGCCAGAAAAAGGTACGGCGATTATTAATCTGGAAAGCAATGACTGGACTCACTGGCAACGGGTTATTGGTGACAAAACAGTACAGCGTTTTTCCATGCAACAAGCATCAGGTGCTGATTTTTATGCTACGGATATTCAGGTTAAACAAATGACCACGGATTTTTGTCTGCACACGCCTATTGGCGGCACAGAAATCAACTTGCCGTTGCCTGGGAAACACAATGTCGCCAATGCGTTAGCGGCCAGTGCGTTGGCAATCTCTGTTGGTGCAACTTTACAAGATATTCGTCTGGGCTTGTCGGAGCTGAAATCGGTCCCGGGGCGGTTGTTTCCAATCAATCTGGCAGAAGGAAAATTGCTGCTTGATGACACATATAACGCCAATGTTGGTTCAATGACCGTTGCGGTCCAAGTGTTATCACAGATGCCGGGTTATCGAGTGCTGGTAGTCGGCGATATCGGGGCATTGGGTGAACAGTCAGAAGATTACCATCGTCAGATTGGTGAAACCGCCGCGTCTTGCGGTATCGATAGTGTGTTCAGTGTGGGCAAATTAAGTATTCATGTTAGTGAGGCAAGCGGTTGTGGTCAGCACTTTGCGGATAAAGCCGCATTGATCGCAACATTGGTTCCGTTATTACAGCAACACAAGGTCATTTCCGTGTTAGTTAAAGGTTCGCGCAATACCACAATGGAAGATGTTGTCCACGCATTACAGGAGAGCTTCACATGTTAGTTTGGCTGGCCGAATATTTGGTCAAATATCACACCGGCTTTAACGTCTTTTCTTACTTGACGTTTAGGGCTATCGTCAGCCTGCTGACTGCTTTGGCTATCGCATTGTGGATGGGGCCGCGCATGATCGCCTTCCTGCAAAAATTACAAATTGGGCAGGTTGTTCGCAACGATGGGCCGGAATCTCACTTTAGCAAACGTGGTACGCCGACGATGGGCGGTTTGCTGATCTTACTTTCAATTACGATTTCTACACTGTTGTGGGTGCGTTTGAATAACCCCTATGTTTGGTGTGTGCTGATTGTGCTGATTGGTTACGGCATTGTTGGTTTTGTGGATGATTACCGCAAAGTCGTGCGCAAAGATACTAAAGGGTTAATTGCCCGCTGGAAGTATTTCTGGCAGTCCGTCCTGGCGTTAGGGGTGGCGTTTGCCATGTACAGCGTCGGTAAAGATACTCCTGCAACGCAATTGGTCGTGCCATTCTTTAAAGATGTGATGCCGCAACTGGGCGTGCTTTACATTCTGTTGACCTACTTTGTGATTGTCGGAACCAGTAACGCAGTGAATCTGACGGACGGATTGGATGGTTTGGCAATTATGCCAACCGTTTTTGTCGCGGCGGGTTTTGCTTTGGTGGCATGGGCGACAGGTAACGTCAATTTTGCTAACTATCTGCATATCCCTTATCTGAGCCATGCTGGCGAACTGGTTATCGTCTGTACTGCGATTGTTGGCGCGGGGTTAGGTTTCTTGTGGTTCAACACTTATCCGGCGCAAGTTTTCATGGGTGATGTGGGTTCTTTGGCATTAGGTGGCGCATTGGGGACGATTGCTGTGTTGCTACGCCAGGAGTTTCTACTGGTGATTATGGGCGGTGTGTTTGTGGTAGAAACCCTGTCAGTTATTTTACAGGTGGGTTCTTTTAAACTGCGCGGGCAGCGTATTTTCCGTATGGCGCCTATTCACCATCACTATGAATTGAAAGGCTGGCCAGAACCGCGTGTTATTGTGCGTTTTTGGATTATTTCTCTGATGCTGGTGCTGATTGGCCTGGCAACATTGAAGGTGCGTTAATCATGGCGGATTATTTGGGTAAAAAAGTCGTTATTGTCGGGTTGGGGCTGACAGGTCTCTCCTGTGTTGACTTTTTTATGGCACGAGGTGTGATCCCGCGAGTGATGGATACGCGTGCGGCGCCACCCGGTAAGGATAAGCTGCCCGATGGTGTTGAGTGTCACAGTGGAAGCCTGAATACGGGTTGGTTGATGGATGCTGACTTGATTGTTGTAAGCCCAGGCGTTGCTTTGGCAACGGCGGAATTGCAGGTTGCGGCTAATGCAGGTATTGAAATTGTTGGCGATATCGAGTTGTTTTGCCGTGAAGCAACAGCTCCGATAGTCGCTATTACTGGCTCTAATGGTAAAAGTACCGTTACCAGTCTTGTCGGTGAAATGGCGAAAGCGGCTAATTGGCAGGTGGGGGTTGGCGGTAATATTGGCCTGCCTGCATTAGAATTGTTGAAGAAATCTTGTCAGCTTTATGTCTTAGAACTCTCCAGCTTCCAGTTGGAAACCACATATGGCCTGAACGCAACAGCCGCCGCTGTGCTTAATGTGACTGAGGACCATATGGATCGTTATCCTCATGGGGTATCTCAGTACCGGGCGGCTAAATTGAGGATTTATTGTCAGGCGAAGAGATGCATTGTGAATGCTCAAGATCCTCTGACACTGCCTGAAACGGGTATGGACAGCCGTTGTGTCAGCTTTGGTGTCGATTGTGGCGACTACCAGCTTGATAGTGAAAATGCCTGTTTGAAAGTTCACAACCAATCACTGCTGGCGACAAATGAAATTAAGCTGACTGGACGACATAACTACGTCAATGGGTTGGTTGCATTAGCTTTAGCTGATGCGGTTGGTATTCCCCGTGAAGCCAGTTTGGCGACATTGACGGTTTATCCAGGGCTTGACCATCGTTTCCAACTTGTTCATTTGAACAACGGGGTGCGTTGGGTTAACGATTCTAAGGCGACCAATGTTGGCAGTACGGTGGCGGCGCTCGATGGTCTGAACCTAGAGGGCACGCTTTATTTGCTGTTAGGTGGTGATGGCAAGTCGGCAGACTTTTCTCCGCTCAAGCCTCTTCTTTGTGGGGATAAAATTCGGTTTTACTGCTTTGGTCGGGATGGGAAACGACTGGCGCAACTACGCCCGGAAATAGCGACATTAACTGAAACTATGGAACAGGCGATACGTGATATTGTTCCGCGGCTGGTGGCGGGTGACATGGTGCTGTTATCTCCTGCTTGTGCAAGCCTTGATCAGTTCCGTAATTTTGAACAGCGGGGTCATGAGTTTACTCGTTTGGCAGAGGAGTTGGGCTGATGTCTATTCCGGGATTCAGTAGATTAAAAGACTGGGTTATTGGTGGCCGTGAAACTGATGCCGCCAATATGGTGTTGTATGATCGCACACTGGTTTGGCTGACACTCGGATTGGGAATTATCGGCTTTGTCATGGTGACATCAGCATCAATGCCGGTTGGGCAGCGTCTTGCAGAAGATCCGTTTCTGTTTGCTAAGCGTGATGCGATTTATCTCTTGCTGGCTTTCGGGTTGTCATTGATCACACTGCGTATCCCGATGGATTTCTGGCAACGTTATAGCAATCTGATGCTGCTTATTTCCGTTATTTTGTTGCTGGTTGTTCTGGTGGTGGGAAATTCAGTAAATGGGGCATCGCGTTGGATTGCCATTGGGCCTTTGAGAATTCAACCTGCTGAGTTATCGAAACTTTCTCTATTTTGCTATCTCGCCAGTTATTTGGTGCGCAAAGTAGAGGAAGTGCGGAATAATTTTTGGGGGTTCTGTAAGCCAATGGGCGTGATGGTTGTGTTAGCGGTGTTGCTTCTGGCTCAACCTGACTTGGGAACCGTGGTTGTACTGTTTGTAACAACGCTGGCAATGCTATTTCTGGCTGGGGCAAAGCTATGGCAGTTTCTCGCGATTATTGGTTCAGGGGTATTCGCGGTGGTTTTGTTAATCATTGCTGAACCTTACCGTATACGCCGTGTAACTTCCTTTCTGGACCCTTGGGAAGATCCATACGGCAAAGGTTATCAATTAACGCAATCTTTGATGGCTTTTGGTCGTGGGGAATTTTTAGGGCAAGGACTAGGAAATTCAGTACAGAAATTGGAATACCTGCCGGAAGCGCATACTGACTTTATTTTCTCTGTTTTGGCAGAAGAATTAGGTTACGTAGGTGTGGTTTTGGTGTTGTTAATGATATTCTTCGTCGCTTTTCGCGCAATGACGATAGGTCGTCGCGCATTACAGATGGATCAGCGTTTTTCGGGTTTTCTGGCTTGTTCGGTAGGTATCTGGTTCAGTTTTCAGGCTCTGGTTAACGTTGGGGCCGCCGCAGGTATGTTACCAACTAAAGGGTTGACTTTACCTTTGATTAGTTACGGTGGTTCAAGTTTGCTGATTATGTCGACAGCTATCGTATTGCTATTAAGAATTGATTTTGAAACACGCTTGGCAAAAGCTCAGGCGTTTGTAAGGAGCCCCCGATGAGTGACAAAACCCGGCGTTTAATGGTGATGGCAGGTGGAACCGGAGGACATGTCTTCCCAGGGTTGGCTGTAGCTCATCATTTAAAAGACCAGGGCTGGGACGTTCTCTGGTTGGGAACAGCGGATCGGATGGAAGCCGATTTAGTACCGAAACATGGCATTGACATTGAATTTATTCAGATTTCTGGTCTGCGAGGTAAAGGGATCAAAGCATTGTTAGCTGCCCCGGTCCGAATTTTCAAAGCAATCCGTCAGGCAAAGGTGATTCTACGTCGCTATCAGCCAGATGTCGTGCTTGGCATGGGGGGATATGTTTCTGGTCCCGGCGGTATTGCTGCGTGGATGTGCGGTGTTCCGGTTGTGTTGCATGAACAGAATGGTATTGCCGGGCTGACAAACCGGTGGTTGGCTAAAATTGCTACGACTGTTTTACAAGCCTTTCCCGGTGCATTTCCAAAAGCCCCCGTTGTGGGCAACCCTGTTCGCGAAGATGTGTTGGCACTGCCTGTACCTAAACAACGTTTGGCAGGGCGTGAAGGTCCGATTCGGGTTCTGGTTGTTGGTGGCAGTCAGGGGGCGAGAATTCTTAACCAGGCAATGCCTGAAATTGCCGCCGGTATGGGTGATAAAATTACGCTTTGGCATCAGACAGGCAAAGGGGCTAAAGAAAGTGTTCAGCATGCCTATAACAATTCAGTTAAATGCCAACATAAGATTACTGAGTTTATTGACGATATGGCACAAGCTTATGCTTGGGCTGATGTGGTGATTTGTCGCTCTGGCGCGTTGACGGTTAGTGAAGTGTCTGCTGCGGGATTACCTGGGATTTTTGTGCCATTTCAGCATAAAGATCGTCAGCAATACTGGAATGCGTTACCTCTAGAAAAGGTTGGCGCGGCAAAAATACTGGAGCAACCACAATTTACGGTTGATGCAGTAATCGAATTGTTAACTCAGTGGCAACGGCCACAATTGTTGGAAATGGCGGAAAAAGCCCGTTCAGCAGCAATTGTTGATGCAACTGAGCGAGTATCGGCGGCATTAATCGATGCGGCAAAAAAGTAATTTAGACCGCCTTAAAAGGGGCGGTGAAGCAAACATACATAGTGAAGAAGAAAACGTGAATACACAACAACTGGCGAAATTAAGAGCTTTCGTGCCTGAGATGAGAAAAGTCAGGCACATCCACTTTGTTGGCATTGGTGGTGCTGGCATGGGGGGGATCGCCGAAGTGTTGGCTAATGAAGGTTATCAGATTAGTGGATCTGATTTGGCGCCAAACCCGGTAACTCGGCAACTGACTAAGTTGGGCGCTCAGATTTATTTTAACCATCGTCCTGAAAATATACTGGATGCCAGTGTGGTTGTGGCTTCAAGCGCAATCCAGGCGGATAACCCGGAAATTGTTGCGGCTCGTGAGGCCCGAATTCCGGTTATTCGCAGAGCGGAGATGTTGGCGGAACTCATGCGCTATCGTCATGGTATTGCTATTGCCGGGACTCACGGTAAAACAACCACAACGGCGATGATTTCTAGCATCTATGCACAGGCTGGCTTAGATCCCACTTTTGTGAATGGTGGTTTGGTTAAAGCCGCGGGAACACATGCTCGTCTTGGCAGTAGCCGTTATTTAATTGCGGAAGCTGACGAAAGTGATGCCTCCTTCTTGCATTTGCAGCCGATGGTGGCGGTCATTACGAATATCGAAGCAGACCATATGGATACCTATCATGGTGACTTCGAAAACCTGAAACAGACGTTTATTAACTTCTTGCACAACTTACCGTTCTATGGGCGTGCAGTTATGTGCATTGATGATCCGGTTGTCAAAGAGTTAATTCCTCGTGTGGGGCGCTATATCACGACGTATGGTTTTAGTGAAGAAGCAGATGTGCGTATTACCCATTATGTGCAAAAAGGCGCTCAGGGATATTTTACTGTCAGTCGTCAAGATATGGCGGATCTGAAAGTCGTATTGAATGCACCTGGTCGTCATAATGCGCTGAATGCTGCGGCGGCAGTGGCTGTTGCGACTGAAGAGGGGATTTCTGGCAGTGATATTTTGGCTGCGTTGGCAGGTTTTCAGGGAACCGGACGCCGTTTTGATTTTTTGGGCAGTTTTTCTCTGGAACATGTTAACGGCAAAGGTGGCAGTGTAATGTTGGTTGATGATTATGGCCATCATCCAACGGAAGTGGATGCAACCATTAAAGCCGCCCGTGCTGGCTGGCCGGATAAACGTATTGTGATGATATTTCAACCTCATCGTTATACCCGAACCCGTGATTTATACGATGACTTTGCCAATGTATTGAATCAGGTAGATGTATTGTTGATGTTGGATGTTTACTCTGCGGGTGAAGCGGTTATTCCGGGGGCGGATAGTCGTTCGTTGTGCCGTACTATCCGTAGTCGCGGTAAGTTAGATCCGATTTTGGTATCTGATCCGGCAAAGGTGACCTCTGCATTGGCACAGGTGCTGGATGGTAATGATTTAATTCTGGTTCAAGGGGCCGGCAATATAGGCAAAATAGCGCGTAATCTGGCTGAAACAAAATTACAGCCATCTTTGAATGAGGAAAAACACAATGGCTGAGAAAGTCGCGGTACTGTTGGGGGGAACTTCCGCTGAACGTGAAGTTTCGCTGTTATCGGGACACGCCGTGTTGGCTGGATTGAGAGAAGCAGGTATTGATGCTCATCCAGTTGATACAAAAGATTTTCCTGTGACTCAACTTAAAGAGGCCGGATTTGAGAAAGTCTTTATCGCGCTTCATGGGCGCGGTGGGGAAGATGGTACTTTGCAAGGTGTATTAGAATTTTTGCAGTTACCCTATACCGGTAGTGGCGTGATGGCCTCGGCACTGTCAATGGACAAATTGCGCACAAAACAGTTATGGCAAGGGATTGGATTGACTGTTTCGCCATATGTTTCAATGAATTCTCAGCAATTTGAACGATTGACGGATTTTCAACTCCAAGAATATGTAGCAGATTTAGGTCTGCCATTAATTGTTAAGCCAAGTCTGGAAGGTTCCAGTGTTGGTATGACTAAGGTTAATGAGATTTCGGAGTTGCGTGGCGCATTAGAGGCAGCGTTTCGTTATGACGTTGATTTACTGATAGAAAAGTGGTTGTACGGCCCGGAATACACGGTAGCTATCCTTGGCGATGCAGCTTTACCTTCTATTCGTATTCAACCCGCTGCTGTTTTTTATGATTATGATGCAAAATATCTGTCTGAAGAAACACAGTATTTTTGTCCAAGCGGCTTAAGTGATGAAAAAGAGCAGCAATTGGTAGAAATGGCGCTTAAAGCTTATCAATCAGTAGGATGTAGTGGTTGGGGACGGGTAGATATCATGATGGATAGTGATGGTGGTTTCTATCTGCTGGAGGTGAATACATCGCCAGGGATGACTGGTCACAGCTTGGTGCCGATGGCTGCGCGTCAGGCTGGATTAAGTTTTTCACAATTGGTGGCAAAGATTTTGGAGTTGGCTGATTGATATGTCTCAAGCGGCCCTGAAAGTAAGGGGACGGGATAATGAAAATAGCAGTTCTCGTCCTAGTAACGGCTCTTACCTGGCAGGGCTTATCTTCTTCCTGATGGTAATTGGGACCATTATTTGGGGAGGTTGGGCCGTCCTTAACTGGATGAAAGATGCGAACAGATTGCCTATTTCAAAACTGGTGGTAACGGGTGAGCGTCACTACACTACCAACGATGATATCCGGCAGGCAATTTTGTCATTAGGGCAACCGGGAACTTTCATGACGCAGGATGTGAATATCATTCAGCAACAAATTGAACGGATGCCGTGGATAAGGCAAGTCACTGTCCGTAAACAGTGGCCTGATGAACTGAGAATTCATCTGGTAGAATATGTTCCTTATGCACGCTGGAATGAAACACAGATGTTGGATGCTGAAGGTCAGGTATTCAGCATTCCGGCTGAATGGGAAGTTAAAGGGTATTTCCCGATGCTTTATGGCCCACAAGGTAATGAAAAAGAAGTACTTGATGGTTACCGAGCTATGGCTAAACTTCTCGCTGCCAATAAACTGAAATTAAAAGCGGCGGCAATGACGGCGCGTCGTTCTTGGCAATTGACGCTGGATAATGGTGTCCAGCTAAAGCTGGGAAGAATGGATACAACAGGCCGTATTAAGCGTTTTATCGAGCTTTATCCGCTGTTACAGCAGAACACAGAGAAAAGAGTGGATTACGTGGATTTGCGTTATGACAGTGGCGCAGCGGTAGGTTGGGCGCCTTTACCTATTGGTGATCCTAATGCTCCGGCCAAAGGGCAATAAACAATTACTGGCAATAATTATATGAGGCAGGCAGAACAACGATGATCAAATCGACGGACAGAAAATTAGTAGTTGGCCTAGAAATTGGCACAGCAAAGGTATCTGCCCTTGTTGGTGAAATTCTGCCCGATGGTATGGTTAATATTATCGGGGTGGGAAGCTGTCCATCCCGCGGTATGGATAAAGGCGGTGTAAACGACCTGGAGTCGGTTGTTAAATGTGTACAGCGGGCTATTGATCAGGCTGAATTGATGGCAGATTGTCAAATTTCCTCTGTTTATCTGGCGTTATCTGGAAAACATATTAGTTGTCAGAATGAAATCGGGATGGTTCCTATTTCCGAAGAGGAGGTTACTCAGGAAGATGTAGACAATGTTGTTCATACTGCCAAATCAGTTCGTGTGCGTGATGAATACCGAATACTGCATGTTATTCCGCAAGAATATGCCATCGATTATCAGGAAGGCATTAAAAATCCGGTGGGACTTTCCGGTGTGCGTATGCAGGCGAAAGTTCACTTGATTACCTGTCATAATGATATGGCGAAAAATATTGCAAAAGCCGTTGAGCGCTGTGGTTTGAAAGTCGACCAGCTTATTTTTTCCGGGTTGGCCGCCAGCTATGCTGTTTTGACCGAAGACGAGCGTGAATTGGGCGTTTGCGTGGTAGATATCGGCGGCGGGACGATGGATATTGCGGTGTATACCGGCGGAGCGCTGCGTCATACCAAAGTTATCCCTTATGCCGGCAACGTTGTCACCAGTGATATTGCTTATGCCTTTGGTACGCCGCCAAGCGATGCAGAAACGATAAAAGTACGTCACGGTTGCGCACTAGGTTCGTTAGTCAGCAAAGATGAAAGTGTGGAAGTGCCAAGTGTCGGGGGACGTCCACCACGTAGCTTACAGCGTCAGACGTTGGCTGAGGTGATTGAGCCGCGTTACATCGAATTACTGAATTTAGTGAATGATGAAATCTTGCGATTGCAGGAACAGTTACGCCAGCAGGGGGTTAAACACCATCTGGCTGCGGGTATTGTCTTGACTGGTGGTGGCGCTCAGATTGATGGCTTGGCTGAATGTGCCCAGCGTGTGTTCCACGCTCAGGTGCGTATTGGTCAACCTCTTAATATTACTGGTCTGACGGACTATGCGCAGCAACCCTATTATTCAACAGCTGTGGGGTTGCTGCATTACGGGAAAGCCTCTCATCTTAATGGTGATGCGGATATTGAAAAACATGCTTCAGTGAGTCGCTGGTTTAAGAGAGTCAGTAGCTGGCTGAAAAAAGAGTTTTAATTTTATACAGAGGCTGCGTTTTCTTTAGCCTCGATATAAAGGCACAAAGCGGAGAGAAACTATATGTTTGAACCAATAGAATTAACCAATGACGCGGTGATTAAGGTCATCGGCGTCGGCGGTGGCGGCGGTAACGCTGTTGAGCACATGGTGCGTGAGCGCATCGAAGGTGTCGAATTCTTTGCAGTAAATACGGATGCTCAGGCATTGCGTAAAACGGCTGTCGGCCAGACTATCCAGATTGGTAATGGTATTACTAAAGGTTTGGGAGCTGGGGCAAATCCGGAAGTTGGTCGTACTGCTGCTCAAGAAGATCGGGAGGCATTGCGCACCGCGCTTGATGGTGCGGATATGGTATTTATCGCTGCCGGTATGGGGGGAGGTACCGGTACTGGCGCAGCGCCTGTGGTAGCTGAAATTGCAAAAGAGCTTGGAATTCTGACCGTTGCTGTGGTGACTAAGCCTTTCAATTTCGAAGGTAAGAAACGCATGGCGTTTGCCGAACAAGGGATCACTGAATTGTCCAAGCATGTAGATTCATTGATTACTATCCCTAACGACAAGCTGTTGAAAGTGCTTGGCCGTGGCATTTCACTACTGGATGCTTTCGGCGCAGCTAATGACGTTTTGAAAGGCGCGGTTCAGGGCATCGCTGAATTGATCACGCGTCCAGGGCTGATGAATGTTGACTTTGCTGACGTGCGTACCGTGATGTCCGAAATGGGCTACGCCATGATGGGTTCCGGTATTGCACAGGGTGAAGATCGCGCAGAAGAGGCCGCTGAGATGGCGATTTCCAGTCCACTGCTGGAAGATATCGACTTGTCGGGTGCTCGTGGTGTTCTGGTTAACATTACTGCTGGCTTTGATCTGCGTTTGGATGAGTTCGAAACAGTGGGTAACACGATCCGCGCATTTGCATCTGATAATGCAACCGTCGTGATCGGTACCTCTCTGGACCCAGACATGAACGATGAGTTGCGTGTGACTGTGGTTGCCACCGGTATTGGTATGGATAAACGTCCTGAAATTACGTTGGTTACCAATAAGTCTTCTCAGTCAAGTGTAATGGAACACCGTCATCAGCACATGTCTGGCGGTATGTCTTCATTGTCTGAAGAAAATAAACCAGCGGCAAAAGTGGTGAATGACCAGAGCGTACAAACTAGCAAGGAGCCCGATTATTTGGATATTCCTGCATTTTTACGTAAACAGGCCGATTAATAGCTAAAAAATTGGATTCTCCGCTTTTTGTGCTAAACTCCCCCGCCAACCATAGTGTATAGTGGTTGGCAGGATGGATAACATTGCGAGATAAAACGATGATCAAACAAAGGACACTTAAACGTATTGTTCAGGCGACTGGCGTCGGTTTACACACCGGTAAAAAAGTCACGCTAACAATGCGCCCAGCACCGGCTAATACCGGGGTCATCTATCGCCGCACTGACTTGAATCCACCGGTTGATTTTCCGGCAGATGCAAAATCCGTGCGTGATACTATGCTCTGTACTTGCCTGGTAAATGAGCATGACGTGCGAATCTCAACGGTTGAGCACCTGAATGCAGCGCTTGCGGGGTTAGGTATCGATAATATTATTATCGACGTTGACGCGCCAGAAATTCCTATTATGGATGGTAGTGCCAGCCCGTTTGTTTTCCTGCTGCTGGATGCGGGCATTGAAGAGCTGAACGTAGCGAAAAAATTCCTGCGTATTAAGGAAACTGTACGTGTGGAGGAGGGGGATAAGTGGGCAGAGATGACACCTTATAATGGTTTCAGTCTGGATTTCACTATTGACTTCAATCATCCTGCGATTGATTCAAGCTCTCAACGTTACTGTCTGGATTTCTCGGCAGAAGCGTTTGTTCGTCAAATCAGTCGTGCACGTACATTTGGCTTTATGCGTGATATTGAATACTTACAATCTAAAGGTTTATGCTTAGGCGGCAGCTTTGATTGTGCGATTGTTGTTGATGACTATCGTGTACTTAATGAAGATGGCTTGCGTTTTGAAGACGAATTTGTCCGTCATAAAATGCTGGATGCAATTGGTGATCTGTTTATGTGTGGCTATAACATCATTGGCGCGTTTACTGCGTTCAAATCGGGCCATGCGTTGAACAATAAACTATTGCAGGCAGTTCTGGCGCAAGAAAGTGCATGGGAACTGATCACTTTCGAAGATGAAGCTGAAATGCCATTAGCTTTTCGTGCTCCATCAACTGTAATGGCGTAACTCTCTAGTGTGCTGAGAGTAATTCAATGATATATCAGTGAGTTATGTTATCAGTGATTTTGTTCTCGCTGATGTTTTTTACTCAGCGTTAGCGCTTATTTTTTAGCTGTGCTGGCACTCTCTCCGGCCAGTGCAGCTAATCGCTCTAATCTTTCCTTCAACTTTTTTGGGCTGCGGTTTGCTAGCACTATTAATTCTTTCGCACTCTCTTGACTTAACTGACGCATCGGTAACGTTTTGTGATCATTGCTCATCGTTTTTGCGAAGCTCTGCGCATTATTGCCATGCTTAATCATAAGTGATGGGTTAATCCTGATGTCGATAGATGACAATGATGGTAGAATTTCGCTTCTTAGTGTAGAAAGCAGCGTTGGCAGCTCGTAACGTAATCTGGTCATCCAACTGGCGTTTCCTGCTTCCAGTACCAGAATTTGTTTGCGATAATTAGCGACCCGACACCACGGATGTAATTGTGCGGGAAGCAAGCTGATAACGGCACGGTTGAGTTTTAACAAAGCGACGGCACGTTGCTGGATAACATGAAGCGGGCTTTTCTCAACGGCAGCGACGTCTTCAAAAAGAACATCTAATGATTGTGGGCGGCTATCGCGCATAATAACAGTAGCTCCGGTATGATGAAGGATTAATGGGTATTCTAAATCTTTGGCGACAATTTGGCAGACGTTATTTCTGGTCACATCTGTTATTAGGGGTGGTTGCGGCAAGTATTGGCGTTCCTACCATTTTAGCGGGTGCTGCCGATAATATTTCACAAACTAATACCTCCCCTAGCCAGAGTTGGCAAAATCAGGCTTTATCAGCTTTTGATAACCTATTCTCATTGCAGAATGTTCAACATCAGCCTGCCAATGGCGTTAATTACTGGCAACAACATGCGGTACGCAATGTGATCAGGCAGCTTTCTTTTGTTTTTTCTGTTTCTCAACCTATGAACGATGAAACAACAAAACAAAGTATCCGGTTAAGTTCTTCCAGTATTCAGCAGCTTGTACTAGAAACTCTGAATGCACTATTAACTCAGAAACCTAAGCCGCCTGAATCAGTTCCAGATATACCATTCCTGAATATTGCATCACAATCTTCTTATACTCCGACGTTTTGGATTGCTAAAGCCCAAGGTATCCGTGCAGGTCCTACTGCTTATCTCTGAATCTTCGTTTTTTTACAAATTCCGAAATAATAAATAACTATTTGTTGGCTGCGAGATAACGGCCTTATCTGAGATGTAATTAACTATGCTGATTAAATTATTAACAAAGGTTTTTGGTAGTCGTAATGACCGTACACTGCGTCGTATGCGTAAAGTTGTTGATGTGATCAACCGCATGGAGCCAGAGTTTGAAAAATTGTCTGATGATGAATTGAAGGGTAAAACTGCCGAATTTCGTACCCGTTTAGAAAAGGGGGAATCGCTGGAAAATTTGTTGCCTGAAGCATTTGCAACAGTACGTGAAGCGAGTAAGCGCGTGTTTGCTATGCGTCATTTCGACGTTCAGTTATTGGGGGGGATGGTTCTGAATGAACGTTGTATTGCTGAGATGCGTACTGGTGAAGGTAAAACACTGACAGCGACTTTGCCTGCTTATTTGAATGCATTAACAGGGCGTGGTGTTCACGTAGTCACAGTGAATGATTATCTGGCACAGCGCGACGCTGAAAATAACCGCCCACTGTTTGAATTTTTGGGGTTGAGCGTTGGTATTAACCTGCCAGGTATGCCGGCACCTGTTAAACGCCAGGCATATGCGGCGGATATTACTTATGGTACTAACAACGAATATGGCTTTGATTATCTTCGTGACAACATGGCGTTTAGCCCGGAAGAGCGTGTGCAGCGTAAATTACATTATGCGCTAGTGGATGAAGTTGACTCCATTCTGATTGACGAAGCGCGGACGCCATTGATTATCTCTGGCCCCGCGGAAGATAGCTCTGAACTTTATATCAAAGTCAATAAGTTGATCCCTAAATTGATTCGTCAGGAAAAAGATGATTCAGAGACTTTCCAGGGAGAAGGTCACTTTTCTGTCGACGAAAAGTCCCGTCAGGTTAACTTGACGGAACGCGGTTTGGTTTTGATTGAACAATTACTGTCGGAAGCCAAATTGATGGAAGAAGGTGAATCCCTATATTCGCCAACCAATATCATGCTAATGCACCATGTTACGGCTGCGTTACGTGCCCATGCGTTGTTTACCCGCGATGTTGACTATATCGTGAAAGAGGGTGAAGTCATTATTGTTGATGAACATACTGGCCGTACCATGCAGGGGCGTCGTTGGTCTGATGGATTGCATCAGGCTGTTGAAGCTAAAGAAGGTGTAGAAATTCAGAATGAGAACCAAACCCTGGCTTCTATCACTTTCCAAAACTACTTCCGGTTGTATGAAAAACTGGCGGGTATGACCGGTACAGCCGATACAGAAGCATTTGAATTTAGCTCTATTTATAAGCTCGATACCATTGTGGTGCCGACAAACCGCCCAATGATCCGTGATGATTTGCCGGATCTGGTTTATATGACCGAAGCTGAAAAAATTGAAGCTATCATTGAAGATATCCGCGAACGTACCGATAAAGGGCAGCCTGTATTGGTGGGGACTATTTCTATTGAAAAGTCTGAACTGGTTTCTCATGAACTGACTAAAGCGGATATCAAGCACAACGTACTTAACGCCAAGTTTCATGCAATGGAAGCGGATATTATTGCTCAGGCTGGTCAAGTGGGCGCGGTAACTATTGCGACTAACATGGCTGGTCGTGGTACGGATATTATGCTAGGCGGTAGTTGGCAGGCAGAAATTGCTAAACTGCCAGAACCAACAGAAGCTCAGATTGAAGAGATTAAAGCTGCATGGCAGGAACGTCATGATATGGTTCTGGCCGCAGGCGGTTTGCATATTATCGGTACGGAACGTCATGAATCTCGTCGTATTGATAATCAGTTACGTGGGCGTTCCGGTCGTCAAGGGGATGCGGGATCGTCCCGTTTCTATTTATCAATGGAAGATTCACTGATGCGTATTTTTGCCTCTGATCGTGTCACCGGCATGATGCGTAAACTGGGTATGAAACCCGGTGAGGCAATTGAACATCCTTGGGTAACCAAAGCCATTGCCAATGCTCAACGTAAAGTGGAGAGCCGTAACTTCGATATACGTAAGCAATTGCTGGAGTACGATGATGTTGCTAACGATCAGCGTCGTGCTATTTATGCTCAACGTAACGATTTGCTGGATGTGAGTGATGTTAGTGAAACCATTAGCAGCATTCGTGAAGATGTATTTAAAGCAACCATTGATGCTTATATTCCCCCTCAATCTCTGGAAGAAATGTGGGATGTGGAAGGTTTGCAGCAACGTTTAATGACTGATTTCGATTTGGAGTTGCAGATCAAAGAGTGGTTGGATAAAGAGCCTGAACTACATGAAGAGACGTTGCGTGAGCGTATTCTTGAACAGGCTGTTGAAGTCTATAAACGTAAAGAAGAGATTGTTGGCATTGAAATGATGCGTAACTTCGAAAAGGGTATCATGTTGCAGACTCTGGATATGTTGTGGAAAGAGCATCTGGCAGCAATGGATTACCTACGTCAGGGTATCCATTTACGTGGTTATGCTCAGAAAGATCCAAAACAGGAATATAAACGTGAATCTTTCGCTATGTTTGCAAACATGTTGGAATCGCTGAAATATGAAGTGATTAGTACATTGAGCAAAGTTCAAGTGAGATTGCCGGAAGAAGTAGAGGCATTGGAGCAACAGCGCCGGGCGGAAGCTGAACGTTTGGCAAGGCAACAGCAATTAAGCCATGAAGTTGAAAAAGGCGCATTGATGTCTACAACAGAAGCACAGATTGCCAGTGGCGCTCGTAAAGTAGGCCGTAATGATCCTTGTCCTTGTGGATCGGGTAAAAAATATAAACATTGCCACGGGCGCTTGCAGTAATGATAAAAAGGCGGGAAACCGCCTTTTTGCTGTTAGGTTTAAGCGAATAACGTTGGATGTAGCATTTGGTTATTGGTCGTTGATCAATCAAAAGAATAATAGATGAAGAAGTAAGAGTAATATGGAAAAGAAACACCTACATATAGCCGCTGGGATTATTAGAAATACGCAACATGAAATTTTTATTACTCAGCGTCATGCTGATGCCCATATGGGTGGTTTCTGGGAATTTCCTGGCGGGAAAGTTGAGAAAGAGGAAACGCCTGAGCAGGCTTTAGTACGTGAATTACAGGAAGAAATTGGTATTACTGTTACTCATTATGAGCTGGTAAAAACGGTTGAACATGATTTTCCTGACAGGTTGATTACCCTGTATTTCTTCTTAGTGGATGGATGGGAAAATGAACCTTTCGGTAAAGAAGGGCAACTTTCTCGGTGGGTATTACAGAAAGATTTAATTGCTGATGAATTCCCGCCAGCTAATCGCAGTATTGTTGCATTACTGACTGCTTGAGTTGTTAATAGCCGCATTATAATAACGCGGCTATTTGTTATTGCTCAGGTTGTTCACTCCAATCATCGCTATCGGAATTTTCACTTTGGCTTGGTATCCGTTTCTCTTCATTTGCCCACCCGCCTAAGTCAATTAATTGACAGCGCTTACTGCAAAATGGACGATATGGGCTTATTTCTCCCCAAACTACGGTTTTACCGCATGTTGGACATTCAATCGTTAATAACTCAGACATAATAACTTTCCTAATAATTAGTTTGTCATATTAGCAACAGGCTAATTCAAATGGTAAATGGGCAGGCACGAAGCCTTTTTCATTATCCAATGGTAAAAAACGGATAGCAAACCGGGTCTTATGACCGGAAATTTGAGGAAACAGTAAAGGTTTTAATGGCAAACGTAACCTCAGTAAATCTGCGCCTTCTGCCGTATTCTGATGAAAACCGTTTTTACTGATTTCTGAACGAAAAATAGCGGATTGGCGGATGAGTTCTAAAATACTTTCTAGTGCTTGTTGGAGAGGTAGCAAACTATCAATCCAGAATGCGACCATTTTATCCCTTTCTGATTGCGGTAAATGGAGCCATAGATGCAGAGTGGGTAGATCAAAACCACAACAACCACTTGGAATACTGAGACGTTGGCGCACCATACTGATAATTTTATCTTCTTTCAGGGATTGTCCCAGCCGTGGTGCTTTACTTAATGCGATAGCTCGCTCTTTCAATTTCAATCTGAAACTATTGACGATATTAATATCAACATCGGGTATTTCAGCCCATTGCTTTAACTTTGCCTGTTGGCGTTCTAGTTCTTTTAGCAACTCTGAACGTACTTCCCCTCGTTCTAGCACTTCAAGTAACTCAGTCACTGTGCGGAAGAAGGCGAGGCTGCTTGCTAGTGAGTCTAAATGGCGTTGACTGGTGAGTTGTTGCAGAGAAGATTCAATTCTCAACCATGCCCGCATTTTTTCATTCAGTGGGTGTTCAAAAATGATTGTAGAGGTTGTGTCACTCATCATGATTATCCTGCCTGGCTGATCCAGCTAACCTTAAATATTGTTGATGTAGTTCGGCAACACGAGGAGCAATTGCCTGTACGTTATCATGATTTGAGATAATGTCATCGGCATAAGCCAGCCTCTCGCTACGGGATGCCTGGGCAGCCAAAATATTTTCAACCTGTTGGTTGCTAATGCCATCGCGAGTGGCTACCCGGCTGATTTGTAATTCAGGTGAAACGTCAACGACTAGAATCCGATCTGCCAGATGCCCCAAATTATTTTCGACTAATAATGGAACAACCCAAATAACATAAGGTGTGGTTATCTGTTTCAATTGCCGTTGGGTTTCTTGATGGATTAGAGGGTGAAGAAGTTGATTAACCCACTGTTTTTCTTGTTTGTTTGTGAATATTCTTTGGCGTAACAGTGCTCGGTTAAGGCTGCCATCGGGTATCAATATGTCATGACCAAAGTGTTCTGTGATGGCTTGTAGAGCAGGCGTTCCAGGAGCAACGACTTCTCTGGCAATAATATCTGCATCAACAAGAGGAACGCCAAGAGCTGCAAAAGCATTGGCGATAGTGGTTTTACCGCTGCCAATCCCACCTGTGAGTGCAATAATATAAGTCATCCTATCCCTTAATATTACTTGATACTATTTCGGGATTGTAACCGAAAGGAGGCAGATGACCTAGAGACAAAGCGATGGAATCGTTTTTACCTTAGGTGAGTATCGTACCTAGCTGAAAAATGGGTAAATACATTGCGAGCAATAGTGTACCGACAATAATTGCTATTATGACTATAAGTATTGGTTCTAATAACTGGGTCATATTATCAGAAATTTCCAATGCTTGTTGTTGGTACCAGTTAGCGAGATTTCCTAATAACAGTTCCAGATTGCCAGATTCTTCGCCAACACTGACAAACTGTTGACACAGAGCAGGAAAACAAGATTGTTGTTTCAGTGTTTCGCTCATTGGTATTCCTTGATTAATTTGAGCTCGTAAGAATTTAGTTGCTTGCAGAAATACTGGATGATTTATTGATGCAATAGCACTGTCTAACCCTGCGGTGAGTGTCAGACCCGCTTTTTGTGTCATAAACAGGATATGGAAAAGTTGCCCTAATTGCTGGCAACTAATTAATTTTGCAATAACGGGTAAACGTAACATCAGATTTTTTTCACGAGTGATCCATATTGTATGACGTTGACGTAATTGTAGATAAAATAGAAACAGTATAATTAGTCCAATAACACCATAGCCACCATATTGAATTAGCCAGTTGGAAGTTATTAATAAACTACGAGTGAGCAGGGGAAGTTGTGCGTCAAATGAATGGTAAATATGTTCAAATTCGGGTAAAACAAAAATAAGCATCAATAAAATAATGATGCTGGCAACAATGATAATAATCAAAGGGTAACGCAATGCCTTTGCTATTTTCTTCTGTAATTTATCTTGTTGCTCCTGTTGTTTAACTAATAATTGACAACAGATTTCTAATTGCCCGGTCAATTCGCCAACGGTAATAATTTGACAAAATAAAGGAGGAAATAGAAATGGATAATCTTTTAATGAGGAGGAAAATGATTCTCCACGGGTAATTTTCTTGCTAATATCTAATAATACACAGTGCCATAGTGGATGATCGCATTCACGAATAAGAATATTGAGGCAATTTAGTAATGGCATTCCTGATGATAATAGTGTTGCCAATTGACGAATAAAATTCAGACGGTAAGCAACTTGTTGTTGATGATAAAATATCAATTTTTCACATTTTATATTATAAGGTTGTAATCCAGAATGAATAAGTTGCTGATATAAAGATTTTCGGTTATCACATAGTGATTTTCCTTTTGATATTTCGCCTTTGTTGTTCACTGCTTGCCAATTATAAAGATAATTAATTTTCATTATTATTCCTGACCTGTAACTTGATAAATTTCTTCTAATGTAGTGATGCCTTGTTCTACTAATAAAATACCGGATGAAAGTAAAGTATCTTTTCTTTGAGCTATAATAGTTTTTTGCCCATTTTGGGAGTTCTGTTCTGATAATATCTGTTTAATATCATCTGTTATTTCTAAAAACTCATAAATAGCTGTTCGACCGTAATAACCGGAAAAACAATGCTCACAACCAACGGCCAGCCATTGCTTAATAAATAGAGAATTATTTTCAGTATTAATAATAGTTTCTTCTGTTTGTTGTTTGCGGCAATGAAGACATAATTTTCTGACAAGCCGTTGGGCGATAATTAATTTGATACAAGAAGCAGCCATATAACCTGAAATACCCAGATTTTGTAGGCGAGATAATGTATCTATGGTTGAATTAGTATGCAATGTAGAAAGAACCAGATGACCTGTTTGCGCCGCTTTTACTGAAATTTCGGCTGTTTCGCTATCACGTATTTCTCCCACCATAATGACATCAGGATCTTGGCGTAATAGTGCCCGTAATACTTTGGCAAAATTGAGATCAATTTTGCTGTTAGTTTGTGTCTGGTTAATACCGTTCAATGGGATCTCTGCTGGGTCTTCTACACTGCAAATATTCTTTTTATTCTGATTCAGATATTGTAAACAGCTATATAAAGTCACAGTTTTTCCGCTACCTGTCGGTCCAGTGACTAAAATCATTCCTTGTGGTAACGCGAGTTTTTGTCGAAGCTGATTTAGTAGTTGCTCAGGAATACCTAATTGATCTAACGACAGTTGTTGCATGGTATTCAATATTCTAAGCACAACTTTTTCTCCATGTATTGTCGGCAAGGTCGCCATACGAATAGCATAGTTGTGTCGGGTGTCAGACCAATCAAATTGTCCATCCTGAGGCAGCCGTTTTTCAGCGATGTTTAATTTAGCCATTATCTTAAGGCGTGCGGCAATGCTTGCATTCATTTGAGGAGATGGCGAAGACAAGAGGTGTAATGAGCCATCAACCCGGATACGAATACGGTAACCTTGTTGGAATGGTTCAAAATGAATATCGGATGCACGCCGTTGAATTGCAGTTAATAAAGTTTGATTAATAAGTTGAATAACGGGCGCATCATTTTCATCTGTATTGGTATCAGCGATAAGTGGTAATAACGAGGACTCTTCCTCTGGTACACGAATGAGTGAAATATTTTGATGTAATATTGACTCAATTCTTGCCAGTGGCCAAATTTCTACATTAACGATACGTCCGGAAATAAATCGTAATGCTGATAATAAATCATCATTAGGTAATTCGTTACTGGCAATTGTTATCGCATTATCATCTTTTTTTATTACAACAGATTGGTGGCGTTGACAAATATCATGGATTTCTCTTTCCATCAATGTGTTTTCTGCCATTGAAAGTGAGTTCATTGTTGTTTCCTGTGTAAAGATGTATTAATAAGAGTAATAAATTAAAATTCAAATATTTCCTGACAACGATTTTTTAATGAATTGTTTGTCGATTCACATTTAATGTTCCATTTAATTGTACCTATTTGTGTATTTTGTGTCGGCTTTAATGTAATGCTGAGGTTTTTAAGACTTTTTTCCCCGTTAATGGTAACTTCCCCATTTTTAACTGAAATGCTCTCGATATATCTACTGTTATGATCTTTTGGAATTGACATTGCTCCTGCATTGCAACCCATGAAATCTTCAGTTTCAAAACCGCAAAGTTCTATACCTGATTTATAAGGTACAATATTTTGTAGTATATCTGTTAAAGCGGCTTTCTGGATATATCCTTGATAACTAGGAATACCAATAGCACTTAAGATGGAAATGATAGCAATAGCAACCATAATCTCCATTAAAGTAAATCCTTGTTGTTGTTTCATATTTCTTCTCCGTGTTGTGGTGTTGCGATATAGAGAATGAAGGAAAGAGAAAAAAATGAAATAGGATAGATGAAGGTTATGGAATTGACTCGAAAAAGAATTTATGAATTGCAAGGTTTGCAAAAATATTTACGGTGGTGTTCGCAAATTTTCGATCTACCAATTGCTGATTTACACCACCATCAATATTATTATTGCTAATTACTGAAAGCGCATGGAGAGATCTAATGCTCTAATATGTTTGGTGAGTGCTCCAACAGAAATGAAGTCGATGCCTGTTTCAGCATAGCTGCGCAGAGTATCCAGGGTGATATTGCCGGATACTTCTAAAGGGACTTTACCTGATGTGATAGCGACGGCTTCTTTCATCATTGGAATAGTAAAATTATCTAGCATAATAATATCAACATTAGCTTTTAGTGCCAGAATGAGTTCATCTAGCGTTTCTACTTCGACTTCAACAGGGACATCAGGATGAGAATAACGAGCTTTATCTACTGCCTGTTTAATAGATCCATTGGCAATAATATGGTTTTCTTTGATAAGGAAAGCATCGAATAATCCAAGGCGGTGATTATTACCACCTCCGCAAAGTACGGCATATTTTAGGGCGGTGCGTAATCCCGGTAGCGTTTTGCGTGTATCAAGTAATTGGGTTTTTAAACCGGCAAGACGGTGAACATAATGACTAGTTTCTGTTGCAACGCCAGAGAGAGTCTGAATAAAGTTAAGAGCGGTGCGTTCACCGGTCAGTAATATTTGTGCTGGGCCTCGTAATATGCAAAGTTTTTGGTTGGCTGTAATTGTATCACTATCTTTAACTAACCATTCAATGGAGATTTGGTCGCCTAATTGAGTAAAGACTTCATTCAGCCATTGTTGTCCACAGAAAATACCATCTTCCCGAGTGATAATGACTGCGGTGGCTTGTTTATCTTCGGGAATTAATTGGCCGGTAATATCAGAAGTGAAATTTGTATTTCCGCCCAGATCTTCTTTTAGTGCGAGGGTTACACTGGTGGGAATGTCGTTCTGCAAGTGTTCCATAAGAACAGCACGACGCTGATCTGTATTGCAATTTTGTTTTGTCATTAAAAAGCTCCAGAGGTGATAACAATATTAATGGTCTTAACATGCTACCCTGTTGTGTAGTGAACAACTACTATCTTGGTTTTATCATCTGGGTTTAAGAAGGAAAAAAATGTGGTTGCATGATGAATTGAGTGAGAAAAATTCTTTCACACGATTCGTGCCCACAGGGTGAGCAACCGTTTTATTGGTTATTCATCATATTGTCTCCAGAAAAGTTTTGTTGTACTGACACAATGACTTATGGGTAGACCCGAATATATACCCTATGGATTTCAAGATACATCGCGGCGGCAAGGGAGCGAATCCCCGGGAGCATAGATAACTATGTGACCGGGGTGAGTGAGTGCGGCCAACAAAGAGGCAACTTGAAAGATGACGGGTATAAAAGAACATATCACTGGCTATAATGATGTTGTTCTGGGAAGAAAAATTGATCTGGGACTTTATTTCGATTGGACACATTACCAGCAATTGTTACAGGAGCGGAAAGAATGACTCTCTTTATACTGTTGTTAGTGTTGGCGTGGGAACGGGTTTTTAAAATGGGTGACCATTGGCAATTGGAGCACCGTCTTGAGCCATTGTTTACCGATTTGAAGTCTTTTTCGTTATGGAAAAGCCTTTTAATGACGTTAGTAGTCATGATGATTACATGGGTATTGATTGAAATATTAAATGATTTTATGTTCGGCCTTTTTGAACTGGTTTTATGGGTGTTTATTTGTTTGCTGTGCATCGGAGCGGGGCGCTTACGGCATGATTATCGTGAATATTTTCGTACTGTTCATCAGGATAATAGGGAACAACAAAGAGAATATCTTACTCATTTCGCAATTATTCATGGTTTACCTTCTGATGCCAGCAAAGAGAATATGTTGCGAGAGATACAAAATGCGTTGCTGTGGATAAATTTTCGCTATTATCTGGCGCCGATTTTTTGGCTGATTGTGGCGGGTGAATTAGGGCCAGTTGCTTTAATGGGATATTGTTTCTTAAGGGCTTATCAGGGATGGTTGGCACAATATGGTACACCGGTTCAGAGAGCGCAATCTGGCGTTGATGGTTTGTTGCATTGGTTGGATTGGATCCCTGTTCGTCTGGCTGGCGTTGCTTATGCTTTATTAGGGCATGGCGAGCGGGCTTTACCGGCGTGGTTTGCTTCTCTTAGTGATTTAAGAACTTCACAATATAAGGTGCTTTGTCAGCTTGCTCAATTTTCATTAAGTCGCGAACCCCATCTTGATTCAATTCAAACGCCCATTGCTGCGGTGATACTGGCGAAAAAAGTGACTTTCTCTGTCATCGTTGTCGTTGCCTTACTGACAATTTATGGGGCATTGGTTTGATGCGTTGGTTTAATGACTCTGATTGGTTCGGGTTTTATTCATCCCTATATGGAGTCGTTTGGCTTACCTTTAGCTATTAGAGCCGATTTATGCAGCGCCGACTGGCGCTGCAACAATTGCAACAACTAAGCAGAGGGTTCGATGAAGTCAATATCCGACCATACTGAAATAACCGCAACAGCTCGAGCTAGCCCTCCGGCGCCGTCAGTTTTCAACAGAACTGGTATAACAGACAATTGAGTCGATGCCGCGTAGTTATCGTTCCCTTGTTTGACGTATCTTGCGTTCTCCCCTTCACCTCGGTGCCCGGTACTGAGTGATAAGGGTTTGTGGGCTGCATCAGTAAACATGAAGGCGACATCCTCTATTGAAGAGGCTAAGGCATTCGGTTTCCCCGGAACAAATGGTCCATCGATCCGGTAGAGTAAGCGTGAATTTTGAAATACATCATCATCGCCGGAGCAGGTGCAGCTTATCCCTATTTGCTTTTTTGATTATCACTGTCAGGTTGCCCGCACTCCCGGTGGTGGTATAGAGGTCGGTGAACCGAAACAGCCCCGGTGCTACGGTGGTTTGATACACGATATTGCCATTCTAGAATACCGTCACCTGCGCATTGGAGTTCGCCGCACCGGTGATCCCCGGGGTAAAACCGCGCTGACTGTCAGGTAACATGGTCTCCTCGGAAGCCAGTTTCATGCCCCGAAATGGGATACTGTAAAAAATATCGCCACCGGTATAGGTTTCACCGGCGGTGAACTCACTGCGCAGTGCTGGGATGTCACGTTGCAGGTAGGTATTGTTGACCTGCCATTGAGTCTGTGCCGGCGTGGAAAAACTGGAGGCATCTTCGTTGCGCTGACGATTGTAACTGTAGGTTTGCGGGCTGCGCAGACGCCACAGTTCCAGATTCAGCCCATTACGAAAAGAAGCAAACAGATTACGGGAACGTGATCCTTCCCAATTTCCCTGATTGTCATAATGCCTTTCCGAGCCATTGACGGTGTAGTTCATCAAAAAAGCCGGGATCTCAGGACCCCACAGTGACGGGTCAACCGTTCCAGAATAACGGGGCTGCATGGCGCTCTGAGGGACGCAGAGATAAAGACGTAAACGGACAAAATCCAATGTCGCGTGGGCGTGCGGGATCTGTTTCGTCAGCTCGGTGATGGGACTGTCATCCACTTTACCCTGAAAAGCCGGTAACTCGCGAGTATTGACCCCATACCCTTCCAGTTGTGCGACGGTTAATACCGGCTGGAGATGGCCGTTAACCAGCCTGAATTCAATCTCGCGGCTGTCCACCTTATTCTGGTTCATGTAGACATCCACCAGATAGCGCCCGGGTGCGACATATCTCGCGTTTTCATACGCCGAGAGATCGACATGACTGTGTTCACCATCAGCGCCCATTAGGAACATGGGATTAAAGTATTCCCGCGCCGAGGCGGGCAGGGTCGTTGCCGTCAGTGAACACAGCAGACATAGGTATACCGGACGGGGCCAGAAACTGCCCGGTTGACCGGGTGCGTGTTGGTTATCCGCCCGCAGTGCAGGCGGAAATGAAGTTTTTGTTGCCATAGCTCATCTCTGCTTATAATTAAGCCTATGCTGTTGATATTAAGGTCACTCTGCCTGAATACCGTCCACCGATGCGGCGGGGTTATAACGGGACGTGGCAATCCTGACTGTCACCACAAACGCCGGGGCGGTTTCCGCCATAATCACCATTTTTCAGGTAGCTCCCTAGCCCGCCTCCCGGTAATTGATAGCGCAGGCCAAATCCCACGTTTCCCGCCACAGTGGAAGCCTTATCCCGATATAATGTCGGGTGGTTTTCTGGTGTGGGGCCGGCTATTTTAATGGCCGGGGTGCGGCCAGCTCTGGCTGATCTCGCACAACCTGACAACGCCAGCGTAATAGGCTTGTTGTCCGCTGCTTCGATATGTTCTGTACTGCGCTGTACTTTCGTTAAGCGGTATGGGTGAAAACTCGACATGGGATGTCTGCACGTTGAGTTCACAGGTTGGCTGTTCCAGCGTTAATGCCAGCGTCAGTTCTGCCGTGTTTGAACTTGCCTCCTCGGGCAGGGGGCGGTACAAAGCAGACCAGCCAGTGTCGTCCATCTGATAAAGGTCCACGGTTTTAACATTACGGTATCTCCTCCTGATAGGTGGATCCTCCTCCAAGGTCATTTATCACCGTCCAACTCACTTTAGCCGGGTAATGCACCCCTTTGAGGGGTAAAAAAAGGGTCGAGAACGGTGAGACCATGTTCTCTTTCTGTTGCTTTGTCATCAGCTCTTGTCCGCCTACTTTCAGGGAGGTGAAGGTGATGTAATAGGGTGATGGATTCGTGATCGTTATTCCCTCGGCTGTCGTTTTGAAGCGCAAAGCGCCGAAGCCCTTTTCCGGTGCAACCGGCAGCCCTGACGGGCGATACATCAATTTAATTGTGTTAGCCAGAACTTGTACGCCCCCGGAGATCTGCTTACCAGAGAGATTATTGGATTGGGTGCTTAACGGGATAGCTTGCGCGGTAAACCAGAACAGGGATTCCCGGTCAGCAGGCAGCGCCTGGCCGGTTTTGATGATACGCACCTGATTCTGGCTGCCGGGTTCCATACGAAACAGGGGGGGAGTCACTAAAAATGGCGCAGTCTTGCTCCCATCAGGGATAGAACTGACCGTCACCTGCATCAGATAGACGGCCTCTTTACTGCTATTACGTAGCAAAGCGGTTGCAGCGTAGCTATCCGCCCGGTAGATAATGCGGGTGGCATCAATCCCCACCCTCTCCGCCTGTGAGGAAGTGATCGGGCAGCCTAACAGACCGGCCACCATCATCGCTGTCATCAATCTTTTCACTGAGTCACCTAATGTGTCTGGTTTGGTGTTGCATCAGCAAGAGTTGGACTTCTCTGCCCAATTCCGCTGCTATGATGCCCTTGGTATTTGATGGCGTATGATTATTTATAAACCACTTAGAATGTTACTGGCGCTATTACTGGGCCGCTGGTACGGCGCTGGACTTGGAAACCAGCGCCATTTTGCATTTTTTCATGCCTTTTCCATCTTTTGGATTGGCTGGCTCGAATTCTGTAGTATCAGCGATAACAATAGGAGCTGCCTTAGTAACAGCGGTATTCCCGTCATACACAGCCACCTCTACGTCAGCGTTAGCATTGGCGTTTAAGATCTGGTTGCTGTTAGTAAGAGTCTGTTCCAAAAACTGTATTTGAATATCTTGTGAAGGAGTGATTTAGCATTGCTTATGGTTTTTCCCATTTTGGAACTACAGTTAGCTAGTTTAACTTCTAACTCTTTTCCTGAAGAATGAGCGCTATTGATGTCAGCACTAATGTTTGACGTTCTAACTGTTCCCATATCTAAAGTGTAAGCGCCTTTACTACCTACAATGCCTGTACCTTCAACGTTGAGATCAGGGGTCGTGGCGTCTATGGAGGCCATCACGTTTACCGTAGCGCCATCTGAAGCATGTGCCATACTCATCCCCATGCTTAGGAGTACTGCGGCTAATATGCTGGTCTTCATCATTTGCTTTTTCATTTCATACATTCCTTATCTACATCTACTGAATACATTTTGCCTAAAACAACACCATGACAGGTTAAACAATCGGACCGCCAAGGCGGTGCGTTTACTGGTCATTTAGAGTTATTTTGTTCAGTTATTAACTTGATGAAATATATGAATATAAATATTAACTTAATGAAATTATTTATGACTTATACCATTTAGTTTCAGGATTTCTGCCTTTGTTATAAGAAAGTGAATATAAAATCGATCAAAAAACGAGCTTATAACAGGCCATAATATCCGTAATGCAAGAAATAATTTCAGTTTGAAATCAAAAAATTAAGTAATTTTTTACAAAAAAATACAAAAAATCTCTTTTAAGTGATGAAATTTTCCGTATACTCCCCGGCGATTGAAGAAAACCGAACAAAATAACTCTAAATGTTCGGTTTTTTGTCCCATATCAGAAACTGATGTCATTGAAAGCCACACCACTACTTTAAGTAACGTTTTTCCTCGCTCTTACACCTTCCTACCCTTGCGCAGAAACACGGACTTCCAGAATTGCAAAAGCATTACATTAATTATTTTTATTAATTTTAGTGTTGAAGGGATTGGTTAAGATCTGATATCAGGTTTGTTTTGAACCATCATCTTCGATTCACTCTGTATTGAAATTGACCGGTACTGTGCTGGTTTTGAAAGGTGCCCAGAGTAAACCGTTCTGTGTTTGTCATACAATCTTCACAACAAAGTATCGCTGTAAACCATGTGATGGCAGGATGATAGAACAGTGACCAAGTAGCATTTGCTGTTTACTGTTTCAGGTAAATGATGACTTTTTTCTTTTTCTATCAATAAATTAATGATGGTTTTCAATGACTATCGCTCTGATTTATCTATTACTTTGAATTGTATTCTGTCTATTTAGTGATAAAAAATTATTGTAATACGATAACTTTTGAAGTACTTTAACGAAAGTTTAGTTAAACATGTATATGGAATGACACAAAATGTGTGGTGAACAGGAGTTTGTAACTAATCCTAGAATCAAGCTACTCAGCTTTCTGGCTATTATTATTGCTTCCGTTATGACAATTGGTGATATCGGGTTCCATATTGCGTCTTGGTCATTATGGCATGATACCACTCGTCAGGCTGTTCTTCAGGCGTATAGCGATCTTATGCCTGCGCTGACTGCAAAAGGATTTAAGCAATCTTTATTAAGTCAGGTGCTTTATATCTCGCTGGATACGATACCTCGTATCATATCAACCGCCTCTTATGTATTAATCGGAATTTTATTTTTCCGGTTTGCTAAAGGTGAAATATGGAGTAATCGTAATATTTCCGCTTCATTTATTATTGGTTTCCTGATGATTCTGGAGCAACTTCTTTACCCTGTGATTAATACATTACAAGGAATGGCGTTATCTGTGGATTTGGTAAAAGGACAACGGGTATTTAGTTTCTCATTTGGTGTTAATTCAGAGTCTCTGTTTATTATTATGTTTGGTGTATTCCTCCTGATATTTAGTTTAATTATGCGTGAATCTAAGAAAATAAGCGATGAGCAGCGTTATTTTATCTGAGAACCATCATGAGTATTATAATAAGGTTGGATGTGATCTTAGCGAAAAGGAAAGTAAAGTCTAAAGAGTTGGCTGCTGTTATTGGTATTACTGAGCAGAATTTATCATTGTTGAAAAATGGCAAAATAAAAGGTATCCGTATCGAGACGCTGGAAAAAATTTGTAAACATTTACAGTGTCAGCCTGGAGATATATTGGAATATGTAGAAAATGGAGAGGATAACCGCTAATACAATAAATAAAGTCATTATGTGTCTTTTGGTATCTTATAAGATGGAGCTTTATATTCATTATTCAGTGTTAAGTGCATGAAAATATTAATTATTTCATGTTTTTTATCTAGCCTGTTAATCTTCGGTGTTAATGGAACACCAGTAAAACAGGTTTTTCCTCGCGATAAGAATATATATTTCTCTCTGGGGGAATATTGTTCTGATATTCCTTGGAATGCCAGAAAGATAAAATGCATATGTAGATATTATTTACTCGATTATAAGAAATGATCTCTATTTTTATATGGTTTTAATTTAAGTTAAATTTTTATAATATATACAGCAATTCAAGGATGTTAACAATGAATAAATTTTTTATTGCTTTATTATCAATATTTGTGATTACAGGATGTTCTTCTATGCCACGGCTTACTGATAGCTATATTTCAACCTGTGGTTATTTTGAATGTAATGTCACGGATATAGTTTCAGGCAGTGAAGTTAAAATAGATAATATACGCTCTATTCCTGATGTTTTCAGGGATATCTCAAGCCAAGACAGACAAATTATCCAGTCTGGTAGAAGACCACCTTTTGAAGATAAGAGTTACCGTATTGGGGGGACTTTTAAATTCTGATTTTATTTCTTTGGTTATTTCTTTATTTTTAATTAAGGTATTTTTATATGAATTTTATAAGAAAAATAGCTGTTATCCCTTTATTTACCTTATTTACTGTATTGGCGGGTTGTACATCGTGGGAAAAACCAGGAGCAACTAAGTATGAAAGAGACAGGGATTACGCTGAATGTAAAGCATTGGGTTATTCTCAATTACCATCAGACTGGACCAGCGAAGTCGTTCATTCTTTCGAGACAAAACATTTTTCTTGTAAAGATAAAGACGAAAAAGAAGATAAATCCTGTAATCATTACGTTACTGTGCCAAAAACTGAAGTTAAGCGTTGGGATAAAAATGAATCGTCAAGGCGTTGGGTAATTTCATCCTGTATGTATAAAAAAGGGTGGAATGAAGTGACGCGCTATTGGTTTTAATGTAGTCCATTTTTACCGCCAGTAGGAGTTAAGCGGAGCTGTTGCTGGTGGTTCCTCACATATTTGCCATTATTTCTTGCTAGTGGCTAATTTTTGCCCTTCGGTTTTATTGATTTGAGCTACATTTATAACGATGGTATGCAATTGTGTTTAAAATCAACGGGTGATGATTTGGTAGCTATATTTTTTATAAAAATTCAACTATTTTATTGCTGTAACGATTCACTATACCCATTTATATGTTTAAAAAGATTAGGTTAAGATATTATTTTAGGATGTTTATTAACCTATTGGTTATCAACTTTTGCTAATTTTTAAAAAAATTGTTAAAATTTGCAGGTTTTTATGATTTAGCACAAGGTCTTTATGGACAGTTGGTGAATACTTTGTTACTTTTATGGCCCAGTAGTTTAAATTGGTATTACCAATTGACTTCGGCAAAGATCGAAATAATGTTTATCCATATAAGTACCTACCTTAAGTAGGCGTTACTGATACAGGCTGTTTGAACACTGCCTAGGTTCGAAACGACAAACAAAATAGCCTAATGAGATAGGTTCTAATTGGCTTGGTTCTAACTGACTTATAGTAAATATGGCTTATAGCAAAATCCGCCAACCAAAATTATCAGATGTTATTGAGCAGCGTCTTGAACATCTCATCCTTGAAGGATCTGTGCGTCCAGGGGAGAAGTTGCCGCCTGAGCGTGAGTTGGCGAAACAGTTTGATGTGTCACGCCCTTCACTGCGCGAAGCCATTCAGCGGTTAGAAGCTAAAGGTTTTCTTTTTCGCCGTCAGGGCGGGGGGACGTTTGTTCAGAGTAACCTCTGGCAAAGTTTCAGCGATCCACTGGCACAACTACTAGCTGGTCACCCAGAATCTCAATTTGACCTCCTTGAAACCCGCCATGCTTTGGAAGGTGTTGCTGCCTATTACGCGGCACTGCGTGGAACTGACGAAGATTTTGAACGCATTCGGCAATATCATCTCGTTATTCAACAAGCTCAGGAAAGTGGTGATGTCAATGCTGAATCCGAGGCTGTTTTGCAATATCAGCTCGTCGTTGCCGAAGCTGCGCATAATGTGGTTCTCCTTCATTTATTACGCTGTATGGCACCTATGCTGGAACAAAATATCCGGCAGAATTTTGAGTTTTTGTATACCCGCCGGGAAATGCTGACGGCTGTCAGCGATCATCGGGCGAAGATTTTTGAAGCAATAATGGCGAGGCAACCAGAGAAAGCCCGTGAGGCATCCCATCGCCACTTAGCTTTTATTGAAGATGTTTTATTAGATCTCAGCCGCGAGCACACTCGTCGCGAGCGATCATTACGACGTCTTCAACAGCATCAGGAATAAAATTAGCTGTGTAGATCTTGAAATTTGCTGCGTCTGCATAGCTAAGTTGAGTCCCTTTACTGAGGGCGCTAGCGGCAACAACAGTGAGGGCCTATCTTCCAGTCATGACCGGCTGAACGTCAAAGGGTATGACGGGAAGATAGGCTCCAAAACAATCATTAGAAACAGATAACAGATAAGGAATACACCATGTCAGACATTTTGAAAAATGACGTGGACCCGATCGAAACTCGCGACTGGTTACAGGCGATCGAATCGGTCATCCGTGAAGAGGGTGTTGATCGTGCCCAGTTCTTGATTGATCAGGTACTGAACGAAGCGCGTAAAGGTGGCGTGAATGTTGCGGCCGGTGCTGCTAACCGCGATTATATCAATACCATTGCTGTTGAGGATGAGCCTGCTTACCCTGGCAATCTGGATTTGGAGCGCCGTATTCGCTCTGCTATTCGTTGGAATGCTGTGATGACCGTGTTGCGGGCATCCAAAAAAGATCTGGAATTGGGTGGTCACATGGCTTCATTCCAGTCTTCGGCAACCATGTATGAAGTTTGTTTCAACCATTTCTTCCGTGCCCGTAATGAAAATGACGGCGGCGACTTGGTTTATTTCCAAGGTCACATCTCTCCAGGCGTCTACGCTCGCGCTTTCCTTGAAGGCCGTTTAACTGAAGAGCAGATGAATAATTTCCGTCAGGAAATTCATGGCAATGGTCTTTCTTCTTATCCGCATCCAAAATTGATGCCTGAATTCTGGCAGTTCCCAACGGTTTCAATGGGCTTGGGGCCAATCGGTGCGATTTATCAGGCTAAATTCCTTAAATATCTGGAACACCGTGGTCTGAAAGATACCTCCAAACAAACCGTTTATGCTTTCCTAGGCGACGGTGAAATGGATGAGCCAGAATCCAAAGGGGCGATCACTATCGCAACCCGTGAAAAATTGGATAACCTAGTGTTTGTTATCAACTGTAACCTGCAACGTCTGGATGGTCCAGTTACAGGTAATGGCAAAATCGTTAATGAGCTGGAAGGCATTTTTGATGGTGCCGGCTGGCAAGTGATTAAAGTGCTTTGGGGCGAGCGTTGGGATGAACTGCTGCGTAAAGATACCAGCGGTAAATTGATCCAAGTGATGAACGAAACTCTGGATGGTGATTACCAGACGTTCAAATCCAAAGATGGCGCTTATGTACGTCAGCATTTCTTTGGCCGTTACCCAGAGACTGCTGAATTAGTTAAAGATATGACTGATGACCAGATTTGGGCGCTGAACCGTGGTGGTCACGATCCTAAGAAAGTCTTCGCTGCTTTGAAAAAAGCGCAGGAAACCACCGGCAAACCAACGGTTATCCTGGCTCAGACTATCAAAGGTTACGGTATGGGTGATACCGCGGAAGGTAAAAACATCGCTCATCAGGTTAAGAAGATGAATATGGAAGGTGTTCGCCATTTCCGTGATCGTTTCAATGTTCCTGTGGCTGATGACCAACTCGAAAATCTGCCGTATGTGACTTTTGATAAAGACTCTGAAGAGTACAAATATTTGCATGAGCGTCGTGCTGCGCTAGGTGGTTATTTGCCAAGCCGTCGTACTCATTTTGAAGAGAAGCTGGAACTGCCAACGCTGGAAGATTTTGGTGCGTTGCTGGAAGAACAAAACAAAGAAATTTCTACCACTATCGCTTTCGTTCGTGCTTTGAACGTAATGTTGAAGAACAAGTCAATCAAAGATCGTCTGGTTCCAATCATTGCCGATGAAGCTCGTACTTTTGGTATGGAAGGTCTGTTCCGTCAGATCGGCATCTACAGTCCTAACGGCCAGCAGTATACTCCGCAGGACCGTGAACAGGTTGCTTACTATAAAGAAGACGCTAAAGGTCAGATTCTGCAAGAAGGCATCAATGAACTGGGTGCTGCTTCATCGTGGCTGGCGGCGGCAACCTCTTACAGCACTAATAACCTGCCAATGATTCCGTTCTACATTTACTACTCTATGTTCGGGTTCCAACGTATTGGCGACATGTGCTGGGCAGCAGGTGACCAACAGGCTCGCGGCTTCCTGATTGGTGGTACTTCCGGTCGTACAACCTTGAATGGCGAAGGTCTGCAACACGAAGACGGCCATAGTCACATTCAGTCTCTGACTATCCCTAACTGCATCTCTTACGATCCGGCATTTGCTTATGAAGTTGCTGTGATTATGCATGATGGTTTGGAGCGTATGTATGGTGAGAAACAAGAGAACATTTACTACTACATCACCACGCTGAACGAAAATTACCACATGCCGGCAATGCCGCAAGGCGCAGAAGAAGGTATCCGTAAAGGTATCTACAAGCTGGAAAGTTTGGAAGGCAGCAAAGGTAAAGTTCAGCTATTAGGTTCTGGTTCTATTCTGCGTCATGTTCGTGAAGCGGCACAGATTCTGGCTAACGATTATGGTGTGGGTTCTGATGTTTACAGCGTGACTTCATTCACTGAACTGGCTCGTGATGGTCAGGATTGTGAACGTTGGAACATGTTGCACCCAACAGAAACGCCACGCGTACCTTATGTTGCTCAGATCATGAATGAAGCACCGGCAGTGGCTTCTACTGACTATATGAAGCTGTTCGCAGAACAAATTCGTAACTTCATCCCTGCGAGCGAATTCCGCGTATTGGGTACTGACGGTTTCGGTCGTTCCGATAGCCGTGAAAACCTGCGTCATCATTTTGAAGTTGATGCTTCTTACGTGGTAGTTGCTGCTTTGGGTGAACTGGCTAAACGCGGCGAGATCGACGTGAGTGTTGTGGAAGAAGCAATCAAGAAATACAACATTAACCCAGAAAAAGTTAACCCGCGTCTGGCATAAGAGGTAAAGAATCAATGGCTATCGAAATTAAGGTACCGGATATCGGTGCGGATGAAGTTGAAGTCACCGAAATCATGGTGAAAGTTGGCGATACAGTGGAAGCTGAACAATCGCTGATTACCGTGGAAGGTGATAAGGCTTCTATGGAAGTTCCATCCCCTCAGGCGGGTGTTGTTAAAGCGATCATCATTGCGGTTGGCGATAAAGTTGAAACTGGCAAACCGATTATGATTTTTGATTCTGCGGAAGGTGCTGTAGAAGTTGCGCCAGCGGAAGAGCCAGCAGCGATAACATTGTCTTCGCGTATGGCAGAGCCAGAACCAGTGGCTTCTGCGGCTATGAATGTTCATGTACCGAATATCGGCGGTGATGAAGTTGAAGTTACCGAAGTGATGGTGAAAGTTGGCGATGCAGTGGAAGCTGAACAATCGCTGATCACCGTAGAGGGCGATAAAGCCTCTATGGAAGTACCTGCGCCATTCGCAGGTATCGTTAAAGAAATTCAAATCAAGATCGGTGATAAAGTGAAAACCGATTCTATGATTATGGTATTTGAAATTGCGGGGGCAGCGCCTGTTGCTCCGGCTGCTTCAGCTCCAGCACCAACGGCTGAACCAGAGAAGGCGGCAGCGCCGGTTATTGCTAGCAGAAGCTTCGCAGAAGAAGACAAAAATGATTTCGCTGAAAATAGCGCTTATGTTCATGCAACGCCGGTGATCCGTCGTCTGGCGCGTGAATTCGGCGTTAACCTGGCTAAAGTGAAAGGTACAGGGCGTAAAGGCCGTGTTCTGCGTGAAGACGTTCAGGCTTACGTGAAAGACGCGGTTAAACGTGCTGAATCGGCTCCTGCATCCGCCGGTGGCGGTCTGCCGGGTATGTTGCCTTGGCCGAAAGTTGATTTCAGCAAATTTGGTGAAATTGAAGAAGTTGAACTGGGCCGTATTCAGAAAATCTCTGGTGCTAACCTGAGCCGTAACTGGGTGATGATCCCACATGTTACTCAGTTCGACGAAACGGATATCACTGAAGTTGAAAACTTCCGCAAACAGCAGAATCAGGAAGCTGAGAAGAAACAGCTTGGCGTGAAGATTACTCCGCTGGTATTCATCATGAAAGCGGTAGCAAAAGCGCTGGAAGAGATGCCGCGCTTTAACAGCTCTATCTCGGAAGATGGCCAGAAACTGACGCTGAAAAAATACATCAACATTGGTGTAGCGGTTGATACACCTAATGGTCTGGTGGTTCCAGTGTTCCGTGACGTTAATAATAAAGGCATCATCGAATTGTCCCGCGAGCTGACTGAAATGTCTAAGAAAGCTCGGGCCGGCAAACTGACCGCATCTGATATGCAGGGTGGATGCTTCACTATTTCAAGCCTGGGCGGTATCGGCGGCACTGCATTTACGCCAATCGTTAATGCGCCAGAAGTGGCTATCTTGGGCGTATCCCGCTCATCAATGAAGCCGGTATGGAATGGTAAAGAGTTTGTACCACGTCTGATGCTGCCTCTGTCACTTTCCTTCGATCACCGTGTGATTGATGGTGCTGATGGTGCGCGTTTCATCACATTTATTAATCATGCGATGAGCGATATCCGCCGTCTGGTGATGTAATTTCAAAGGCCGGCCATGTGCCGGCCTGATTGTTATTGCGGTGACAGAGAAACTACTTATATCTGGTGAATTTGTTGCGAGTTCTGTCACGTTAACGCGCTTTTCAGGTTATTAACAATTCTGTAAACTGCTCGCGGTGTGTAGGTCCCGGTGGAATATATCGTTTTTGGCGCCTGACCCGCCGGACAAACAATTAAGAGGTCATGATGAGTACTGAAATTAAAGCCCAAGTTGTGGTACTTGGGGCAGGTCCAGCAGGATATTCTGCTGCTTTTCGTTGCGCGGATTTAGGTTTGGAAACCGTCCTGGTGGAACGTTACTCTACCTTAGGTGGTGTTTGTCTTAACGTTGGTTGTATCCCTTCTAAGGCATTGCTGCATGTAGCAAAAGTGATTGAGGAAGCTAAAGCGCTGGCAGATCATGGCATCGTTTTTGGTGAACCGAAAACTGACATCGAAAAAGTCCGTGTTTGGAAAGAAAAAGTTATTAATCAGCTAACCGGTGGTTTGGCTGGTATGGCTAAAGGCCGTAAAGTTAAAGTGGTTAATGGTTTTGGTAAATTTACAGGGGCTAACACGCTGGTTGTTGAAGGTGAAGGTGGCGCAACAACGATTAATTTTGATAACGCCATTATTGCCGCGGGTTCTCGTCCTATCCAATTGCCGTTTATTCCTCATGATGACCCGCGTGTTTGGGATTCTACAGATGCTTTGGCGCTGACAACGGTTCCTGGCCGCTTGTTGGTGATGGGCGGCGGTATTATCGGTCTGGAAATGGGAACCGTTTACCACGCTCTGGGTTCTCAGATTGATGTTGTTGAAATGTTGGATCAGGTGATTCCTGCTGCTGATAAAGACGTGGTGAAAGTCTTTACCAAACGTATCAGCAAACAATTCAATCTGATGCTGGAAACCAAAGTTACCGTAGTAGAAGCCAAAGAAGATGGTATCTACGTCACGATGGAAGGCAAAAACGCACCGACAGAACCACAGCGTTATGACGCGGTTCTGGTTGCCATCGGTCGTGTACCTAACGGTAAAATGCTGGATGCGGGTAAAGCTGGCGTTAACGTTGATGACCGTGGCTTTATCCATGTTGATAAGCAAATGCGCACCAATGTACCGCACATCTTTGCTATTGGCGACATCGTTGGTCAGCCGATGCTGGCGCATAAAGGCGTTCACGAAGGTCACGTTGCGGCGGAAGTGATTTCCGGTAAGAAACACTACTTTGATCCAAAAGTGATTCCATCCATTGCTTACACTGAACCAGAAGTTGCATGGGTTGGCTTGACTGAAAAAGAAGCGAAAGAGAAAGGCATTAGCTATGAAACGGCAACTTTCCCGTGGGCAGCTTCTGGCCGCGCGATTGCTTCTGATTGTGCTGACGGTATGACCAAACTGATTTTCGATAAAGAAAGCAATCGTATTATCGGTGGGGCTATTGTTGGTACTAACGGTGGTGAACTGTTGGGTGAAATCGGTCTGGCGATTGAAATGGGTTGTGATGCGGAAGATATCGCGTTGACCATCCACGCTCACCCAACGTTGCATGAATCGGTAGGTCTGGCTGCTGAAGTCTTTGAAGGCAGTATTACTGATTTGCCTAATGCGAAAGCGAAGAAAAAGAAATAATTTCTTAAATCGATTAATCTAATTTATTGAAGCGGCCTCCATTTATATGGTATATGGAGGCCGTTTTTTATTCTGGTATGGCCTGTTTGAAGAAACACGGCATAAAAAGTATGGCTTTTGTGGGTGTTACTGGCAAAAATCAGCGGAATAATCTGTTTTAATAGCTTTGTCTGCTGTTAATTCAGAATATTACTATCAGTTAATGTTACTTTTATGTGAACGAATTAACATCGCATTCAAATTTTGGTATGCTGGACGCCCGAAGCTGGGCATAACTTGTTTGCACTTACTAAGTTATGCTGGCAATCCTCTGACCTGGCACCCGGAACCATAATTAACAACCTGTCCCTGGAGGGGCTATTGTTGCGAAAACACATGTTGTTGCGCAAAGACGATAGCTTGATTAGGCTGGTTCTAAGGCGGGTGCAGAGCCGGGTAGATAAAATGACAATGAGAGCGAGGAGAAAGTCGTGCTAGAAGAATACCGCAAGCACGTAGCCGAGCGTGCAGCCCAAGGCGTCGTCCCTAAACCATTGGACGCGACACAAGCGGCGGCGTTGGTTGAGTTACTGAAGAGCCCACCAAAAGGTGAAGAAGATTTCCTGTTAGATTTGCTGATTAACCGAGTTCCCCCTGGTGTTGACGAAGCGGCGTATGTAAAAGCCGGTTTTCTTGCCGCCATTGCGAAAGGCGAAACTATTTCACCACTAATCACGCCAGAAAAGGCGATTGAACTGCTTGGAACGATGCAGGGTGGTTATAATATTCATCCTTTGATTGATGCTCTGGATAATGAAAAACTGGCTCCAATTGCAGCGAAAGCGCTCTCTCATACTTTGTTGATGTTTGACAACTTCTATGATGTAGAAGAAAAAGCAAAAGCAGGTAATCCACAAGCCAAACAAATTATGCAATCTTGGGCTGATGCGCGGTGGTATCTGGAACGCCCTGAATTGGCAGAAAAAATTACAGTCACAGTATTTAAAGTGACGGGTGAAACAAACACTGACGATTTATCTCCTGCGCAGGATGCATGGTCACGCCCTGATATTCCGCTGCATGCTCTGGCAATGTTGAAAAATGCCCGTGAAGGGATTGCCCCAGATCAAGCCGGTGTTATTGGTCCAATCAAACAGATTGAAGAGCTGAATAAGAAAGGCTATCCGCTGGCTTATGTCGGTGATGTTGTGGGTACAGGTTCTTCCCGCAAATCGGCCACTAACTCAGTGCTGTGGTTTATGGGCGACGATATTCCATTTGTGCCAAACAAACGTGGTGGTGGCGTGGTTCTGGGCGGTAAAATTGCGCCAATCTTCTTCAATACAATGGAAGATGCCGGTGCGTTGCCAATAGAGATAGATGTGACCAAATTAAATATGGGTGATGTGATTGATGTCTACCCATATAAAGGGGAAGTACGTTGCCACGACACCAATGAGTTACTGGCTGAATTTGAACTGAAAACCGATGTGTTGTTGGATGAAGTGCGTGCGGGTGGCCGTATTCCACTGATTATCGGCCGCGGTTTGACCAGTAAGGCGCGTGAGTCGCTTGGTTTACCCCCCAGTGATGTTTTCCGTCAGGCGAAAGCGGTTGAGGAAAGCAGTCGTGGTTTCTCCCTGGCTCAGAAAATGGTTGGTCGGGCATGTGGCACGGCGGGCATTCGCCCAGGTGAATACTGTGAACCTAAAATGACCTCCGTTGGTTCTCAGGATACGACCGGCCCAATGACCCGTGACGAACTGAAAGATCTGGCGTGTTTGGGCTTCTCTGCGGATCTGGTAATGCAATCATTCTGCCATACGGCTGCTTACCCTAAGCCGGTTGACGTCACTACTCACCATACCTTGCCTGACTTCATTATGAACCGTGGCGGCGTTTCTCTGCGTCCGGGCGATGGCATCATTCACTCATGGCTGAACCGTATGCTGTTGCCTGATACGGTTGGTACGGGTGGTGATTCCCATACCCGTTTCCCAATTGGTATTTCCTTCCCGGCAGGTTCTGGTCTGGTGGCGTTTGCTGCTGCGACGGGGGTGATGCCTTTGGATATGCCAGAATCGGTGTTGGTTCGTTTTAAAGGGCAGATGCAGCCCGGTATTACTTTGCGTGATTTGGTTCATGCGATTCCTTATTATGCGATTCAGCAAGGTCTTCTGACGGTGGAGAAGAAAGGTAAGAAAAACATCTTCTCTGGCCGTATCCTCGAAATCGAAGGTTTGCCAGATCTGAAAGTTGAGCAGGCGTTTGAGCTGGCGGATGCTTCTGCGGAGCGTTCTGCGGCGGGCTGTACCATTAAATTGGATAAAGCGCCGATTATTGAATACCTGCAATCTAATATTGTGCTGCTGAAATGGATGATTGCCGAAGGTTATGGTGATCGCCGTACATTGGAACGCCGCGTAATGGGTATGGAAAACTGGCTGAAAGATCCTCAATTGCTGGAAGCCGATGCTGATGCGGAATACGCAGCGGTTATCGAAATCGATCTAGCCGAAATTAAAGAACCTATTCTGTGTGCACCGAACGATCCAGATGATGCCCGTTTACTGTCTGATGTGGCGAACAGTAAAATCGATGAAGTTTTTATCGGTTCTTGTATGACTAACATTGGTCATTTCCGTGCCGCCGGTAAGTTATTGGATCAACATAAAGGTCAATTACCGACTCGTTTGTGGGTTGCTCCGCCAACGAAAATGGATGCGGCTCAACTCACAGAGGAAGGTTATTACAGCATCTTTGGTAAGAGTGGAGCACGGGTTGAAATTCCTGGCTGTTCCTTGTGTATGGGTAATCAGGCACGCGTTGCTGACGGTGTAACAGTGGTTTCTACTTCGACTCGTAACTTCCCGAATCGTCTGGGAACGGGTGCGAATGTTTACCTGGCATCGGCTGAACTGGCGGCTGTAGCTTCTCTGTTGGGACGTCTGCCTACACCGGAAGAATACCAGCAATTTATGGCTAAAGTTGATGAGACCGCGGCAGATACTTACCGTTACCTCAATTTTGATCAACTGAACCAATACACTGAAAAAGCGGATGATGTGATTTTCCAAACTGCGGTGTAATTTCGATATATTGCAATATGAACGAATGGGAGGTAAAAACCTCCCATATTACATTGCTGGCTTTTAACGTTTCGCCTATCACTACTAAGTTTTTATCAATGACAAAATAAGTGTTAATAGAAGCTGTTTTTTGCTTATCAGTGTGGTTTTAAAATCTGGAAAAAAGTAAGCGTATCGTTAAAAAGCAGATAAAAACTTTAATCATTAAAGGTAAAAAGTAGTGATTAATGGTTTTTAAAAGTGGGTGAAAAGTTCGGTGCTATAATTGACATTAAAGAGAAAGCATCGGGGAAAACGGATTTTAAATTGATTAATCAGGAAGGTAATAGTATTAACTGTATTGATAAAATTAGTAGTGAAAAAAGAAAAAACATTTATCAACATTAAAACCTATTAAATAAATGAGCTTTGATTTTAATGTTATTAAACAAATCTGTTACTCTTCCTGGTTTTACACTGCTTAACCCGTCCGATCGTTATAATTTTTACCATTTTTTCAATGATGTAGAAATCCTTCTCTTTCTTTAAATAGGTTTTTAAACAGCCTAAAATGGTCGGTAAAATCCGCTATTTTATTATCTCATTATCTTTTATAAATGATGCTGATTTTACAGCAAGCTATCACCAAATAGGTAAGGTTAAAAATTTTTTATGTAGTATTTAATTTTTGATTAAATATTTAAATCCCCCATGAGAATCCACGTAATTCTGTTTCTATCGATAATCGGCGCGTCTAATTATTCTTAGGCGCGCCAGTAATATTCGTAGTGTTGAACATTGATGAGTAAATAGTTATTCCCCAGAAATGAAAGTTATATTTCATAATCAAAGACAATGATATCGTCGACAGAATCTGTAAGGAGATCTTTTAACTTGTCATGTGCAGGGTGAGACAAATAGTTTGAAATAGCTTTTTGATCATCAAATATCATGGTGATAGCATGTGTAAAACCTTTATTCTTATTTTCACTACTTACATTACCTCCCCACTCAACAACGGAAGAAATACCTTTGATTTGATGTGGCATCGAAATCGCGGTATCTCTTATCGTCGTTAATTGTTGTTCTTGTATTTCGGGTGCGAATTTTAACAAAAGAATATGACGTATCATAATGGCTCCTGAAAAGTATCTTTGTTTTTCCAGACAAGATAGAAAATAGCTGGTTGTATTGCAAGGCTCTTGAATATACCTCATCGATTCGTGGATGTGTGTTCGATTTTGCTGTTTCTGTTTCTCTGAGATATTATTAATTATAGTGTATTTGTTTATATTTGCACTAAGGCTGAACTCTTCTCCGATGAAAGCCATAGCAGACACAAACTTCAAGGATAGCTTGGGGTGGACATTTCGGTTATCAGGTGCAAACCATATCGTTGTGTCAGCATAGAGGCGTTAGTCTCACACTTCTTGCAGTTTGTGGGCTGATTCTGGGGCGGAATTGCTAGGAAATTTAGAACGGAAAGAAGCACCGGAGGTTAATGATGGACTACGAATTTTTGCTGGATGTCACTGGGAAGGTGACTAGCCGATTCTCAATGGATCATGAAGCTATTGGTCAGTGGCTGAATGAAGAAGTTAACGGTGATTTAACGGTGATAGATAAAGTTGCCGCAGCACTGGCTGAAATTAAAGGTAGTGAACGTCAATGGCAACTTGTGGGTCACGAATATACGCTGCTAATGGATGAGGAAGAGGTTATGGTTCGTGCTAATCAGCTTGAGTTTGAAACTGATTCGATGGAGGAGGGCATGAGCTATTACGATAATGAGAGCTTGTCTTTTTGTGGTACCAAGGATTTTCTTGATATGTTGACCGATTATCGGGACTTTATTTTAAAAAACGATTGGTAAAAAGCTGTATATAGACAAAAAGAATTTTCTGGCACGATAGATTTTTTCTTACTGTTAATGGTTGTTATGAAGGATAGTCATTGAGTAATTTTACTCAATTATAGTTGAATAGCTAAAGAATCAAGGTGGTTTTAATGGAAGATATCAATCTGTCTGGTGGCATTAATGAAGCTACAAGCTGGCTTATTAATCATCAGGATTTAATCATTCAATATCTGGTCAATACTGTTGCTGCTATTCTGATTCTTATTCTGGGATTGATGGCGGCGAAACTCATTAGTAAGGGCGTGAGAAGAGTTATGTCATTGCGCGGCATTGATGTAACGGTATCAGATTTCCTGGCTGCTATTGTTCGTTATTCGATTATTGCGTTCACTATTATTGCAGTTTTGGGCAAATTAGGCGTTCAGACGGCTTCTGTCATTGCGGTTATCGGTGCTGCTGGTTTAGCTGTTGGTTTGGCTTTACAAGGTTCTTTGTCCAACTTTGCCGCAGGGGTATTGCTGGTGGCTTTTCGTCCAATCCGTGCGGGCGAATATGTTATTCTGGGCGCGGTTGAGGGCACAGTTGTTCAGGTGCAGATTTTCTCTACTACATTGCGTACAGCGGATGACAAGATCATCGTAATCCCGAATGGGAAAATTATTGCTGATAATGTTATTAATACCAGTCGTGAACCGAATCGCCGAACTCAGATTATGGTCGGTGTTGCGTATAATGCGGATATTGATGAAGTTAAAAAAGTATTAGGGGATGTTATTGCCGCAGACAACCGTATTCAGCATGACAAAGGCGTGACGATTCGTTTGCATGAAATGGCGCCTTCTTCACTGAATTTTGTTGTGCGTGTATGGACTGCCAATGGCGATGCTTGGGAGGTCTATTGGGATTTGATGGAGAATTTTAAACGCACATTGGATAAACACAATATCAGTATTCCTTATCCACAAATGGATGTTTATTTGCATCAGAACCAAGCTATGGCGCGGAGTAAAATGGGTGATTAATTCAGAGGATATTGGATAATAACCATCTGATGGTGTGAATAGGCTGTAAATCTTTACCGGTAAATCAGCGCCGCGCTGTGGATAGCGCGGACGCTCTATTATTCTGGCTTATTTTACTGGCATAAGGTATTAAGGTTGTTTTTAATAAAATCATCGCTGATATCTTCTGTCAGTGCTATTTTCTTGTTATCAGACAAGCAAAGGATAGCAGACGAAACATCTGAAGTATGGAAATTAATATCAGCAGTGACTATCCCATCGCCTTTTTCACCCCGTATTTTAAGAACGAAACGTTCACAGCCTTTTTCACATAAGAAAGGCTGATAATTACTGAGCTCCACATCTGTAATATTTGCTGTACCAATATAATATTCAATTATTTCATAGTGGTTTAATGTCTCTTCAACATCATTTCGCAGCAAATAGTAGTTTCTGACAGTAAGAGCGGCAATAATAATGATTGCTAACAGCATGAAACCCGTAATTTTTTTCAAAATAACCTCTTCCTCTTATTTTCATAGCATTGATAGATTCATTAATGCTTTTAGTGTGTATTAGCTTGATTTTCTTTGAATTAATCAAATAGTTTTCCTATAAAAACCTGCTTTTTGGTTGGTTATTAAAATTTCTTATGATCAATTAGAAGCATTTATTTCCTCTAATGAGCTATTCTTCTTAATATTCTGAACATTGAAATAGCAAAGTGAATAATTATTGAGGAGTTTTTTTATGTTATCGACATTTGTGCAGGGTTTTTTTCTTAGCGCAGCAATGATTTTGCCTCTTGGTCCACAAAATGCCTTTGTTATGCAGCAAGGTAGCAGGAGACAATTTCATTTGATGAGCGCAACTTTGTGCGCGATCAGTGATGGTTTTCTGATTGGTGTCGGTGTATTTGGTGGTAGTGCATTACTGAGTCAGTCAACTTTACTCTTGCAATTTGTCACCTGGGGGGGTGTTGCTTTTTTATTCTGGTATGGATGGGGGGCCTTACGTGTGGTTTTGTTTGCCAATGTTGAACAGGTGCAGGCGAGTAGTACGGCAAAAAACCGTTGGCGGGTCATTGCGATTATCTTTGCGGTCACTTGGTTAAATCCGCATGTTTATTTAGACACCATTGTTGTTCTGGGCAGTATTGGTGGCCAGTTATCCTCAGAACTCAGGCCCTGGTTTACTTTTGGTGCCGCAAGCGCTTCTGTTAGTTGGTTTTTTTCTCTGTCATTGCTAGCCGCATGGTTTTCCCCTGTGTTAAGTAAGCCGCTTTCTCAACGGATTATTAATGGGTTTATCTGTGTCATTATGTGGTATATCGCATGGCAACTTGCTAAGCAGGGATTACTAATTTCTGATTGAGCTGGACACTTCTTTGCATGCACTCTCTGTGTTAGTGTTTTATTCATCCCATGTATATTTCGGTTTTTCCGTGGGATGAACATTTTCTGTAACAGGTTTTCTTCGGAGGTTGTGTGAAATTGAAATCATTAGGGTTGGCCGCCATGTTAAGTGCCGGGGTGCCACTTGCTGCACAGGCTGCTGATTTACCCGGAGTCCCTCATGTTATTACTTCTGGTAATGCGGTAGTGAAAGCTGAACCGGATATAGCAACATTGATGATTAACGTCAATATTTCTGCTAAAGATGCTTCTGGAGCTAAAAAGCAGGTTGATGAGCTAGTTGCTAAATATTTTGATTTTCTGAAAAAGAACGGCATTGAAAAGAAAGATATTGATGCAGCGAATCTGCGTACTCAGCCTGATTATGAGTATGACAATGTATCTGGCAAATCGGTGCTGAAAGGTTATCGTGCGATCCGTTCAGTGGAAGTGAAGGTTCGTAAGTTAGAGCAACTTAATGATCTGCTAGATGGAGCATTAAAAGCGGGTTTGAACGAAATCGTATCTGTTCAGTTTGGGGTGGACAATCCGCAAAAATATCGTGATGAAGCCCGTCAGAAAGCCATTGAGAATGCGATTGAACAAGCTGACGCACTGGCGAAAGGCTTTAATAGCAAAGTGGGTTCGATATACAGTATCAATTACCGAGCGCCAGAGATAATTGACCATATGAAGTATCGCAATTCTGATGTGATGATGGCGGGAGGTGCTGCTGCTGGAGTGGGTGAAACTTACCAGCAGGATAGCATCAATTTCAGCGATCAGGTTGATGTTGTGTTTGAACTAAAACCTTAATCCGTGTCATCTTGTCTTAACATCTGACGCCCAAGTTTCAATAGGGCGTCAGTCACCTTTTTCATGGTCCTGCTTTCCGGTGCGAAACGATGCCAATAGAGCATCCGGCGCTGACATAAACCCGGCGTCAGGTCGATCAGTTCACCATTTTTCAATTCCTGATCAATCTGTAAATGAGGGATCATACAACAGGTGGAACCCTGTTTTGCCAGTTGTACAAAGGCTTCAGATGAGTTGACGATATGACATGGAACGCTACCCGGCGACAACTCGAAGTTCTGTTGTAAAAATGCCTGATGCATATCATCCAGATGGTCGAATGCAACCGCAGGGGCTTTTAGTAACGCTGAACGGGTAACTCCATTTGGGAAATAGCGGGCAGCAAATTCTGGCGAGGCGACAAACAGATAATCCAGCGCTCCTAATTTATCGACCAGACAACTGGGTAAGGGTTGTGGTTGAATACTGACCGCGCCAACGACTTCACCTCTTCTTAACTGTTCCTGAGTCCGAGTTTCGTCTTCAACTTGAATATTGAGTCGGATAGGCAAATCAGCAAGTACCGGATGTAGTGCCGGCAACAGCCAGGTTGCTAAGCTGTCAGCATTGACTGCCAATGAAAGCAGCAATGGCGTATCTGTCCCTTGTTCATCGCCTAACCACTGTTCTTCCAACAATTCTACCTGATGTAATAGCGCCAGGAGTTTTTGTCCTTGTTCTGTGGGGCGCGGAGGAACGGTGCGTACTAGCAGAGGCTGGCCGAACAGATTTTCCAACTGTTTGATACGTTGAGAAACCGCGGATTGAGTGATACAGAGTTTGTGGGCTGCGCGTTCGAAACCACGTTCACGGACAACAGCATCCAAGGCTTGCAGTGTTCGGTAATCAGGACGTTTCATTACAGAAAGATTCTCCATTTATGTTTCCGCATAGCACTATTTATGTTTCCGTATAGCACTATGCCATATTTTTCTGATGGATGAGGCAATTTATCTGGTGTGTTGTAAAGCCTCACCTGCCAAAGATTACCGATGTTACATCCAATTTTGGAGAAATTTCGTTGATTGGTGGCCTTTATGGGAAGGGGGTTCCATTTTTGAAGGTTACGTTTGTTAACGTGGTTGAATAAATAATATGCTCGGGGGAACAACAACTGTGTGAAGTTGTTTTGGTTAGCTTAATAATTAGCTTTTGATTGAATTAGGGTGATTAAATTAAGGATTGTTTGCATGTTTCGTTTAAGTGTGGATTTTTCATAAAATTGTCTAAAAGACGTTATTTTTGGCTATTTAATAATAATAAAAATGTAAGTAAGGTTACTTTATTATGCTGTCACTGAAACATGTTGCACAATTAACATACAATACTTTGCAGTTATATATGGATCAGAGAGGAATAGATTTGGCGGTCGGTCCTGTCTCTGACAGCGATGCAAATATGCTAACGGGAGCATATGGTGAGCTTAACTGGGACTATTATATTACAGAGATCGGTAATCGACATGACTGTTTCAGCTTATGTATAAAATTTGTCATATCAAGGGAAAATTTTCAAATTGAATCTGCTCCCGCTGGAGTCGCTTTGTCCATATATGATTTGAGTGATAAGAGTTTTAACATCCATGTATTGGAAAATTTTGTGAAAGATATGGAAAATCATCCGTTGCATAGAAAGATGCTTTTGTATACTCTATATGCAACATTGATTTTCATGAATATGTCTGGTGGTGAAGACATCAGGATTCATGAACCTGTTAAGGATAAAATAGCTTACTATCGTTCGTTTGGTTTTGAGCTGGAGCGCTGCGGATATGTAATGTCATGTGATCTTAAAACATTAACGGCAAAGTTGGAGAGCAGGTCTAAGGAATCAGTTCTTTGACATCTCTGCGTTTAGATGTGCGTTATGGTATCCAGGTAGAACCAAATAAAATAGCTATTTTGTTTATTTAAATTTGTTGCGATGGTCATAACAGAGAGATTTTGTCGGGAATTTTTTCCTGCTATGACGAAATCAGTTCAGTAATATGAAGTTGTTTTATGAGGTGTTGCTAATGAGAATACAAAAAGAACCGATGTTCGATACCATTCAAACGTATAAAAAAGTTGGGGAGACCTTGGATTTTCTCATGAAAGTAGGTCCGGCTTTGGAAGAACATGCACAGGCACCAAGCCAAGAAAAGCAAGGTCGTCGTCGTAACAAAGAAGCTGCATAAACATCACTCTTTTTTTCGCCCGCCCTATGGCGGGTTTTGGCATCATTTAATCTTATATTTCCCGTGACTTATCCTATTCAACTTTAATTGAATTGCGGTTTCTTTGTTGCTATCAAAGTTTATACTAGTCGAGGTCTTTCCTTGTAACTGATATAGGCAATGAATTGATATGACTCAGGACGAATTGAAAAAAGCAGTGGGTTGGGCAGCACTCGAATTTGTTACACCAGGAACAATTGTGGGCGTGGGGACTGGTTCAACGGCTTCACATTTTATTGATGCCCTCGGTTCCATTAAAGATCAGATTGAAGGGGCAGTATCCAGCTCTGAGGCTTCTACTGAGAAGTTAAAAAGTTTGGGCATTCCTGTATTCGATTGTAATGAAGTGGATTCCCTTGATATCTATGTTGATGGCGCGGATGAAATCAATGGCAATATGCAGATGATTAAAGGCGGTGGCGCTGCATTAACGCGTGAAAAAATCATTGCTGCAATAGCGAAAAAATTCGTTTGTATTGTTGATGCTTCTAAGAAAGTTGATGTATTAGGTAAATTTCCTCTGCCGGTCGAAGTGATTCCAATGGCTCGCGCCTATGTTGCTCGTGAGTTGGTTAAATTGGGGGGAGTACCAAAATATCGTCAGAATGTTGTGACTGATAACGGCAATATGATCCTTGACGTGCATAATCTAGCCATACTCGATCCTGTTGAGTTAGAGAATAAAATTAATCGTATCTCAGGTGTGGTGACTGTAGGATTATTTGCTAACCGTGGTGCGGATATTATATTGATGGGAACACTTGATGGAGTGAAAACCATCACTCAATAATATTATTCATAGAGGGCGAAGTTCTTCGCCCTTAAAAAATTTTTCACTGTTAAAATCGGAGAAGAATTTAGTGATATATTTTATATCTATGATTGTTATTTAACCTAAATCCTAATTTTGTGCTCTTTCAGATCATTTTATTCCGCATAATAACTACTTTGTTAAGACTTATGTGACGGGAATAGCAATCGTTTATATTGCTGTGTTCGTTTTTTTTGTTATGTTGAGAGAATGAATCTTAAATGTAACGAAGCGTAACAATAGGCAGGATAAATGGTTAAGGTATCTCTGGAAAAAGATAAGATTAAATTTTTGCTATTGGAAGGCGTGCATCAGAGCACGGTAGAAAATCTGCGAGCAGCCGGTTATAGCAATATCGAATATCATAAGGGAGCGTTAGATTCCGAAGAGTTAAAAGAGGCAATTCGTGATGCTCATTTTGTTGGTATCCGTTCCCGCACACAACTGACCGAAGACATTTTTCAGGCAGCCGAAAAATTGGTTGCTGTAGGTTGTTTCTGTATTGGCACCAATCAGGTTAATCTGAAAGCGGCTGCGAAACGTGGTATTCCTGTCTTTAATGCGCCATTTTCTAATACCCGTTCTGTTGCTGAAATGGTCCTTGGCGAATTGTTGTTACTGCTGCGTCGTATCCCTTTAGCGAATGCGAAAGCTCATCGAGGCGTGTGGGATAAGCAGGCTAAGGGCTGCTATGAAGTGCGTGGGAAAAAACTGGGTATTATCGGTTACGGTCATATTGGTACTCAGCTTGGTATTCTGGCTGAAAATATCGGTATGGATGTCTACTTTTACGATATTGAAAACAAATTGCCATTAGGTAATGCTCATCAGGTACGTCATTTGTCAGAATTACTGAATATGAGTGATGTGGTGAGTTTGCATGTACCAGAAACGCCATCAACTAAAAATATGATTGGTGCAACCGAACTTACATTGATGAAACCGGGTTCTATCTTGATTAATGCTTCACGTGGAACGGTGGTGGATATCCCGGCATTATGCGATGCATTGGAAAGTGAACATCTGTCAGGGGCGGCTGTGGATGTGTTCCCCATTGAGCCGGCGACCAATAATGATCCGTTTGAGTCACCGTTGTGTAAATTTGATAATGTGTTGCTGACGCCACATATTGGAGGTTCTACCCAAGAAGCGCAGGAAAATATTGGTTACGAAGTCGCCGGAAAGTTAGCGAAATACTCTGACAATGGTTCTACCTTATCGGCAGTAAACTTCCCAGAAGTGTCTCTTCCTGTTCATGCTGATGATACCAACCGGTTTCTGCATATTCATGAAAATCGGCCGGGTATATTGAACAGTATTAACCAAGTGTTTGCTGAACAGGATATCAATATTGCCGCTCAGTATCTGCGTACCAGTGGGGATATGGGTTATGTGGTTATTGATATTGTGACTGAAAATCCGGCTCAAGCTGAAATGGTATTTCAGAAACTGAAAGCATTGCCGGGTACTATCCGTTCTCGTCTGCTTTACTGATTATTTTGATATGTCACAAATGGGCGTTTTGTATAAGGCGCCTATTTTTTTACTGCCAATGCCAGATTTTTTCAGGTGTGATGATTTCTGGTAATGGAATATCCCATTCGGCTGTTGGTAGTGTATCGACTAACTGGCAGTTATGTGCCAAACCTATCGGATAGAAGTTTTTTTGTTGCCATTGCTTCAATGTACGATCGTAAAAACCACCACCCATGCCAAGCCGCTGCCCTGTGCGGGCAAAAGCAACCAGCGGGATCATCATGATATCCAGCTCTGATAACGGTAAAACTTGCCTAACATCTAGCGGTGGCTCTTCTATATTGAAGCGATTTCTGACAAGCGGGGTATTGGGTTGATAGTTTAAAAACAGCAGATGGTGATGACGGAAAGGATGTAATACGGGCAGATAGATCTGCTTATTTTGCTGCCAGAGTTGGTTAATCAGTGGACGGGTGTCGAGCTCACCATCAAACGAAAGAAATAGTGCGATTTTGTTGGCTTGGCAAATTTTGGGGTGGTTGAGCGCTCGCTCAGCAGCTTGTCTTGCAAACAGCGATTGTTGTTCAGAAGTGAGTTGACGACGTTGCTGGCGTATTTTCTTTCTAATGCTTTGTCTGAGTGATAATAGAGACTCTGATTGCATAGAACCTGCGATGGATAGCAGCAGCGATTAAGGTTGAGATTCTCCAAGATGCCGTTACAGGTAGTAACCCTTGAACCCTTGGTTCAAGGTGAACGCAGCGTCGCAGCTTTTAGGCTTCTCGGCCAAACCGAGCATGCACACCAGACTACGGAGCACCACATTCTATAATGTATGAAATATCGGCTCAGGGGACTTTCCCCGTTCACGAACATCTCAGAGAAATTTATTCAGTGCTTGTAAGCAACTTTGTGACACCTATTGTATGAAACTAAATACAGAAAGCAACTAATTCTCGAATGATTCACTCACTAATGTATGATTTATCAATAGAATTCATTCATTTGGTGAAATAGTGCTCTCAGTGATACGACCTTGTTCCACCAGTGCTTGTTCTATAGTCTGTTGAAGCATCTTTATTTTCTGTTCCATATTATAGGCATAGTCACGGGTTTTCACTTTTTCTTGTGCCAATTCGTGACAGATATTCAATGCCACAATAAAAATCAGTTGTTCAGTATTGGTTACTCTGGTGCGTTCTTTCAAATCTTCTAAACGTTGTTCAAGTTCCACAGCCGCAGCCAGTAATGCTTCTTTTTGCTCTGATGGACAATTGACACGTAGTGACCGCCCAAAAATCTGGATATCTACCGGTTGTGCAGACATGACCCCTTCCTGACTTATTGCTGCGCTCCGGTTTTAATTCTGAATTATAGAATTGAAACCGGCGCCAATCATTATAACGCGATACCGACAGACAACTAACGATTAGCTAGGTTGTTGTCTGGTATAGCGACTCCCCTTGGTGGTAGCATAGCATGAACTTACACCGTCAACGATGACCAATACACATGTCTATACAGAATTCATTACCAGATTATCAATCTTTTGACGAAATATTGCATCAACAGTCAGTGGCGCTGACGGCAGCGGAGATGCATGGGTTGATTAGCGGCCTGCTGTGCGGCGGTAACCGCGACAGTAGCTGGCAGGTCTTAGTTCATGATTTAGCGAATGATGGGCTGGCTTTTTCCCATCCATTAGCTCAACAATTGCGTGAATTACGTGAAATCACATTTGAATCATTGGATGACAATAATTTCGCATTCAATTTATTGCTGCCAGATGAAGAAGATAATGTGTTTGAACGCGCAGATGCATTAGCGGGATGGGTTAACCATTTTTTGCTGGGATTAGGTGTTGCTCAACCGAAATTCGCGGATAGAAAAGAGATCAGTGAGATTATTGGCGATTTACGCAATATCGCTCTGCTTGGTTATGAAGAAGGTGATGATCAAGAAGAGTTGGCTCAGGCATTGGAAGAGGTCCTTGAATATGTGCGGGTGGCAGCACAGCTTTGCTATATCGCCTTTACTGAACCTAAAACCGTTTTAATCGCAAAAAATGACAAACCAACATTGCATTAATTGGTGTTTATTGAACGCAAAATAATTAACTAGGTTGCAGGAGAGGGTATGATCAAACAAGAATATTTATCCCGCCGTCAGGCTTTACTGGCAAAAATGGCTCCGGCCAGCGCAGCGATTATTTTTTCTGCCCCGCCTGCGCCACGAAATTCAGATAATGAACATCCCTATCGTCAGCATAGCGATTTCCTTTATTTGACTGGGTTTAATGAACCGGAAGCGGTACTGATATTAATTAAGAGTGATGATAAGCATAATCATAGCGTGCTCTTTAATCGAGCGCGTGACCTGACTGCGGAAATTTGGTTTGGTCGCCGTCTTGGGCAAGAAGCGGCGCCGGAAAAACTGGGTGTTGACCGAGCTTTGCCTTTTGATGATATCAAGCAGGAGCTTTATCTGTTGCTGAATGGTTTAGATGTGGTTTATCACGCACAGGGCGAATTTGCTTACGCCGATGAAATTGTCTTCCATGCGTTGGATATATTAAGAAAAGGCGGTCGTCGTAATCTTTCAGCGCCTTTAACGATAACCGATTGGCGCCCTTGGGTGCATGAAATGCGGTTGTTTAAATCTAAGTCAGAAATTGAAATGATGCGCCGGGCAGGTGAAATCAGTGCACAGGCCCATATGCGCGCGATGAGAGTTTGCCGCCCAGGTATGTTTGAGTATCAACTGGAAGCCGAAATTCATCACGAATTTACTCATCAGGGTGCTCGTTACCCTGCTTACAACACGATTGTCGGGAGCGGTGAAAATAGCTGTATTCTGCACTACACCGAGAATGAAAGTAGGATGAAAGAGGGTGACTTGGTGTTGATTGACGCAGGTTGTGAATATCTGGGTTATGCCGGAGATATCACCCGTACTTTCCCTGTTAATGGCAAGTTTACCCGCGCTCAGCGTGAAATTTACGATATCGTCCTGAAAACACTTAATGTCTCATTGGAGTTGTATAAGCCGGGGACCAGCATCAACAAAGTCACAGAACATGTCGTGCAGATTATGGTAGAAGAGTTGGTGAAACTAGGCATTATGCACGGTGAAGTTGAACATCTAATCGAAACTAAAGCCTATCGTCAGTTCTTTATGCATGGATTAAGCCATTGGTTAGGGTTGGATGTGCATGATGTCGGTGACTATGGTGTAGAGCGTGACCGTATTTTGCAACCGGGAATGGTATTGACTGTTGAACCGGGGCTTTATATTGCACCGGATGCTGATGTGCCGATGGAATATCGTGGTATCGGTATCCGTATTGAAGATGACATTTTGATCACTGAAACAGGTAATGAAAACCTGACAGCCAGTGTTGTTAAAGAAGCTGATGAGATTGAAGCTCTGATGGCGAAAGCAAAGCAGGGTTAAGTTAAGAATGGACGTGATTATCGTTGGTGGAGGCATGACCGGCGCGACGCTTGCGCTGGCGATATCTTCCCTGAGTAAGGGGCGGATTCATGTATCCCTGATTGAAGCAGCAGAGCCGGAGCGGAAACATCCCGGTTTTGATGCCAGAGCGATAGCGCTGGCTTACGGTACTTGCCAGCGTTTACAACAGATTGGCGTTTGGTCTGTTCTGGAAGAGTATGTGATACCGATAACTCACGTTCATGTTAGTGATCGTGGTCATGCAGGGTTTGTGAACCTTTATGCAAAAGAATATAACATTCCAGCTTTGGGCAATGTTATCGAGTTGTATGATGCAGGGCAGTGTTTGTTCGGATTACTGAAAAATGCGCCTGGTGTAACGCTACATTGTCCATCCAAGGTTATGGCTGTTGAAAGAACCCTGTCATCGGTAGCTGTCACTCTGGACAGTGGTGAACGGCTGCAAGGTGAATTGCTGGTAGCGGCGGATGGCAGCCATTCTGCCATTGGTCGTGCCTGTAATATTCAGTGGCAACGGCACGCTTATGAACAGGTTGCTGTAATTACTAATGTACTGACTTCGGAGCATCCGCGAGGCAGTGCATTTGAACGTTTCACAGAACATGGGCCACTTGCTTTGTTGCCAATGTCTGGGGGGCGGAGCTCGCTGGTATGGTGCCATCAATTGGCTCGGCAAAAGGAGATAGCGGGTTGGAATAATGAGCAATTTCTTCGGCAGTTACAGCAAGCATTTGGCTGGAGACTAGGGAAAATATTGGAAACCGGTCATCGTCATAGCTATCCATTGACACTATCTACTGCAAATCAACAAATTAGCCACCGATTGGCGCTGGTGGGAAATGCCGCGCAAACATTACATCCAATTGCAGGTCAGGGTTTCAATCTTGGTATGCGAGATGTGATGACATTGGCTCAGATTGTTTCTGAGGCTTTTGCTGCTGGACAGGATATTGGTACTTATCAGGTTTTGGCCAACTACCAACAACAACGAATTTTAGATCGAGAAAACACCATCGATATTACCGATGGATTGATACGGATATTTGCCAATCGTTATTTTCCATTACAAGTCGGGCGTCACTTCGGCCTGATGATGATGGAAAAATGCTCTCCTATGCGGGATATCCTGGCCCGTCAGACTCTGGGTTGGGTCGCCCAAAGATAACCGCAGATCAAGCAGACAAAGTAAGAGGACGTTATATTATGCAATCATTTGACGTGGTTATCGCTGGTGGCGGTATGGTTGGTTTGGCGCTTGCCTGTGGCTTACAAGGCAGTGGTTTGCGGGTGGCCGTGGTGGAGAACTATCCTCCTGCTCAACCCGTTATTGCTGGAGAAGAGTATGCTTTGCGGGTCTCTGCGATTAATGCAGCCAGTGAGCGCCTATTACAGCATCTTGGTGTGTGGCGACATATCTTGGATATTCGCACCAGTTCTTATCAGGAAATGGAAGTTTGGGAGCGTGATAGCTTTGGCCGTATTCAGTTCAGTGCGGCTGAACATGGGCTGGAATATCTTGGTCATATCATTGAGAATCGGGTTATTCGTGAGGCATTATGGAAAAAAGCAGACAGCTTACCTGATGTGACCATGTTGGCGCCGGCGGCTTTGCAACAGGTTGCCTGGGGTGAAAATGAAGCTTTTATGACTTTATCCGATGGTCGCATGTTAACTGCTTGTTTAGTTGTTGGCGCTGATGGCGCTCATTCATGGTTGCGTCAACATGCTGATATTCCTCTCACATTCTGGGATTATGAACATCATGCATTGGTAGCCGCTATTCGCACTGAAGAGCCGCACGGCCGGGTTGCCCGCCAGGTCTTTTATGGTGAGGGTATTTTGGCGTTTTTGCCCCTTGCCGATCCTCATTTGTGTTCTATCGTCTGGTCATTACCGGGTGAAGTCGCAGAACAGTACAAACAGCTTGATCATAAGCGTTTCAACCAGCAATTGGCGGTAGATTTTGATCTGCGCCTTGGTCAATGTGAACTGATGAGTGAACGTCTGACAATTCCACTGACCGGTCGTTATGCCCGTAATTTTGCGGCTCATCGTCTGGCCCTGTTGGGAGATGCCGCTCATACCATTCACCCATTGGCAGGACAGGGAGTGAATTTGGGTTTTATGGATGTTGCTGAACTGATAGGTGAATTGCGTCGTTTGCATGGTCAGGGAAAAGACATTGGTCAGCATTTTTATTTGCGTCGCTATGAGCGCCGCCGTAAACATGGCGCTGCGGTGATGCTGGTCGGCATGCAAGGTTTTCGTCAATTATTCGATGGCAATAATCCGGCGAAAAAACTTTTGCGGGATGTCGGGTTATCTCTGGCAGATAATTTACCGGGAATTAAACCTAAATTACTTCGTCAGGCAATGGGGTTGAATGACTTACCGGACTGGCTCTCTTCTAAATCCTATTCGGCTGAAAAAATCTAATTTAGCCTCTGCTTATCGATAACTTTTTCTCATGTCTTGCTGAAATATGAATAGGTGATTTTATTCATATTTCAGTTAGGTTGTAACAGAAAATGAGTGTTTTCTAAAGTTAATTGTTAATTTTGAGTATTATGACTCATTTTAATAGTTGAAAATTCTGCATACTCATAACACGTTTTTTGACGGTCACTAAATTGAACCCTATTTTTACTTATGGTTCATTTTGGTTTTCAGTGATAACTTTCATTTTAAGATATCGTTTGCGTCGCGTTTTTTAGCCGCTTTTTGTTCATGATTCACAGTATCTGTCGGTTAATACGCGGTATGTTTTCATGCAGGAAATGAAAAGAGGGAAATAATGGCAAAACAAACTCCATTGTATGACCAGCATCTGGCTTGTGGTGCGCGTATGGTAGATTTTCATGGCTGGATGATGCCTTTGCATTATGGTTCACAAATGGATGAGCATCATACTGTCCGCACTCATGCCGGTATGTTTGATGTTTCCCACATGACGATTGTGGATCTGCATGGCGCTGGTTGCCGTGATTTCCTGCGTTATTTGCTGGCAAATGACATTGCTAAACTGACAGAAAAGGGTAAAGCCCTATACACCGGGATGCTTAATGCTTCTGGCGGTGTAATTGATGACCTGATTGTTTATTACCTCAGCAATGATTTTTATCGATTGGTGGTCAATTCTGCGACTCGTGAGAAAGATCTGGCATGGATTAATGAACATGTAGCCAGTTACTCGGTTGACATTCAGGTTCGTGATGATCTGGCATTAATCGCGGTTCAGGGGCCTGAGGCTCAGGCGAAAGTAGAGTCTCTATTGAATGATGAACAAAAACAGACTATTGCCGGAATGAAACCTTTCTTTGGCGTTCAGGCGGGGGATCTGTTTATCGCGACAACGGGTTATACCGGTGAAGCGGGTTATGAAGTGGCGTTGCCAAAAGAGCAGGCCGTGGATTTCTGGCAAAAATTGCTGAGTGTCGGCGTTAAGCCTGCGGGATTAGGCGCGCGTGATACGCTGCGGCTTGAAGCCGGTATGAACCTCTATGGACAGGAAATGGATGAAACCATTTCTCCCCTTGCGGCTAACATGGGCTGGACAATCGCTTGGAAACCCGAAGATCGCCAGTTTATCGGCCGTGAAGCGCTAGAAAAACAGCGTGAAGAGGGCGCCGAGCAGTTAGTTGGCTTGGTGATGAGAGAAAAGGGTGTGTTACGTGGTGGCTTAATAGTTAGTTTTACTGATGAGATGGGCGCCTTACATTCTGGCGTTATTACCAGTGGCACGTTCTCTCCAACATTAGGATTCAGTATTGCCCTTGCCCGAGTGCCGCAGGGGATTGGTGAGCAGGCGGTTGTCCAAATTCGCAATCGTGAAATGCCGGTTCAGGTAATCAAACCTAGCTTTGTACGGGCGGGTAAGCCTCTCGTATAGTCATTTTTATCGAATAATAACTTGATGAGTAAATAGCAATTTATCCCGGTAAGCATGATTGGCGCAGCAGCACGAAATAGCCTAATCGGGGTAGATTCTAGTATTGAAGGAGATGATGGTAATGAGTAATGTACCCGCAGAGTTAAGATATGCCCAATCACATGAATGGGTTCGTGCAGAAGGCAATGGTGAATACACGGTAGGTATTACCGAGCATGCACAGGAGCTGCTAGGCGATATGGTCTTTGTTGATTTGCCGGAAATAGGTGGTGAAATCAATCTTGGCGATGATTGCGCGGTGGTTGAATCAGTGAAAGCGGCTTCTGATATCTATGCGCCACTGAGTGGTGAAATTATTGCCGTTAATGAAGCGCTAAATGACTCGCCCGAATTAGTTAACAGCGAGCCTTATAACGAAGGTTGGCTGTTCCGTATTAAAGCCTCTGATGAAAGTGAACTTTCGCGTTTGCTGGATGCCGAAGGATATCAGGCACTTCTGGACGAAGAAGAATAATATGCTTACCGTCGCCCTGTTTCACATTGTGAGCAGGGCGTTTTTATTTGTATGCCATTTCTGGCCAGCTTCAGGAATTAGTCACAAATGATCCAGACATTAAGCCAACTCGAGAATCAGGGCGAGTTTATCCGCCGTCATATTGGCTCTTCCGCCGAACAGAAAAAAGAGATGTTGGCGACAGTGGGAGCAAGTTCCCTTGATGAGTTAACACAGAAAATTGTTCCCCGTGATATCGCGTTGCCAGAGCCACCCGATGTTGGCGGTGGCGCGACTGAACAGCAAGCGCTAGCTGAACTGAAAGCGATTGCCGGCCAAAATAAGCGTTACCAATCCTATATTGGCATGGGGTATGTGCCTGCTGTACTTCCGCCGGTTATTTTGCGTAATTTATTAGAAAATCCTGGCTGGTATACCGCTTATACACCTTATCAACCAGAAGTTTCTCAGGGTCGCCTTGAATCACTGTTGAATTTCCAACAAGTGACGATCGATTTGACGGGTTTGGATATTGCCTCTGCTTCTCTACTGGACGAGGCTACCGCGGCGGCGGAAGCAATGGCGATGGCAAAACGTACCAGCAAACTAAAAAATGCTGACCGTTTCTTTGTTGCTGATGATATCCATCCTCAAACATTGGACGTTGTTCGTACTCGCGCGGAAACCTTTGGCTTTGATGTGATTGTGGATAAAGCAGAAAAAGTCTTGGAGCTGGAAGGCGTATTTGGTGTGCTGTTACAACAGGTTGGTACAACCGGTGAAGTTCATGATTATGCTGATCTGATCGCACAACTGAAACAGCGCAAAATCATTGTCAGTGTTGCCGCTGACTTGATGGCGTTGGTGCTTCTGACCGCGCCGGGTAAACAAGGGGCTGACATTGTGTTTGGTTCTGCCCAGCGTTTTGGGGTGCCAATGGGTTATGGCGGTCCCCACGCAGCATTTTTTGCCAGCCGTGATGAATTCAAACGTTCCATGCCGGGACGTATTATCGGCGTTTCCCGTGACGCGGCAGGTAATACCGCGCTGCGCATGGCAATGCAGACCCGTGAGCAACATATCCGTCGTGAGAAAGCCAATTCCAACATCTGTACGGCTCAGGTGTTGTTGGCAAATATCGCCGGGATGTATGCGGTATATCATGGTTCGAAGGGGCTGAAACGCATTGCGGGACGTATTCATCGTCTGACTGACATTCTGGCGGCCGGGTTACAGAAAGCCGGGTTTACTCTGCGTTATAAAACCTGGTTTGATACGCTGACGGTTGAAGTCGCTGATAAAGCAGCGGTATTAGCACGGGCAGACAAAGCTGAAATCAATTTGCGTACCGATATTTACGGCGCGGTGGGTATCACATTGAGCGAGGCTACCAGCCGTGATGATCTGATCAAATTGTTCTCTGTGCTGACAGGTACGGATGACAAGTTAGATGTTGAAGCACTGGATCAAGAACTGATGACGGAAAGTCACTCCATTCCTGCATCCATGTTGCGCAGTGATGAAATCCTTCAGCATCCAAATTTCAATTGCTATCACAGCGAAACGGATATGATGCGCTATATGCATCGTCTTGAGCGCCGGGATTTAGCACTGAATCAGGCCATGATCCCGTTGGGTTCTTGCACTATGAAACTCAATGCTGCGGCAGAAATGTTACCGATCTCTTGGCCTGAATTTAACGAACTGCATCCATTCTGCCCGCCAGAGCAAGCGCAGGGTTATCAGCAAATGATCAGCCAATTATCTCACTGGCTGGTGCAACTGACAGGTTATGATGCCGTTTGTATGCAACCAAACTCCGGTGCGCAGGGTGAATATGCGGGCCTGCTTGCTATTCGCCGTTACCATGAAAGCCGTGGAGAAGGGCATCGTCATATCTGTTTAATCCCCAGTTCTGCGCATGGCACCAACCCGGCTTCTGCTCATATGGCAGGTATGACAGTGGTGGTGGTGAGTTGTGATAAAGAGGGCAACATTGATCTGGCAGACCTGCGTGAAAAAGCGGAAAAATCCGGTGACGAACTTTCCTGCATCATGGTGACTTACCCATCAACTCACGGCGTATATGAAGAAACGATCCGTCAGGTGTGTGAAATCATTCATCAGTATGGTGGTCAGGTTTACCTTGATGGTGCGAATATGAATGCGCAGGTGGGTATCACCGCGCCCGGTTTTATCGGCGCTGATGTTTCACACCTCAACCTGCATAAAACATTCTGTATCCCACACGGCGGCGGTGGTCCAGGAATGGGGCCGATTGGCGTAAAAGCTCATTTAGCGCCGTTCTTACCAGGGCACTCGGTAGTTCAAATGGATGGCCTTACTGAACAGAGAGCTGTATCAGCGGCGCCATTTGGTAGTGCTTCTATTCTGCCTATTAGCTGGATGTATATCCGCATGATGGGCTCTCAAGGGCTGAAACAGGCAAGCCAGACGGCGATTTTGAATGCTAACTATATTGCTGCTCGCTTAAAGAATGATTATGACGTGTTGTATACCGGTCATAACGGTTATGTGGCACATGAATGTATTCTGGATATTCGGCCGTTGAAAGAAGAGTTTGGTATCAGCGAGATGGATATTGCCAAGCGCTTGATTGACTATGGTTTCCATGCGCCAACCATGTCATTCCCGGTTGCCGGTACGCTAATGGTGGAACCTACAGAATCAGAAAGCAAAGTAGAAATTGACCGCTTTGTGGAGGCGATGCTGGCAATTCGTGCTGAAATTGGCAAAGTGGCGAAAGGTGAGTGGTCATTAGAAGATAACCCATTGGTTAATGCGCCTCACGTACAAGCTGAACTGGTTTCTGACTGGAGCCATAGTTACAGCCGTGAAACCGCGGTTTTCCCAACCTTGGAAACCAAAGCCAATAAATATTGGCCTGCGGTTAAACGTCTCGATGATGTTTACGGTGATCGTAACCTGCATTGTTCCTGCGCACCTGTCAGTGATTATCAATAATCACTAATATAATAGTCAACACCAGTATAATAACTGGTGTTGCTATTTCTTATCTCCATTGGTAGCAATTTTCCTGGTGCTCACTAACTCTTAAAAACCACATGGATTATAACTTGTTATAATTCTTACTCTAATTCCATTAGGGATATTTTGATGTGGAAAGTTCATTATTAATGTTCCGGCAAGCATGCTTATATTCGTTACCATTTTAGTTCTGTAACCTGAAATAGAAAAGTTGTGATAAGAAATGGAGGAGAGCGCGAAGAATATCTGGATATAAAGGATATAGGAATACACTATAAATATAAAATCCAATATCTATAATTTTAGTAGGATATAGAAGAAGAGAGAAATAATTTCGGGTATTGAATGTAATTTTTTTTAATGTATTTATTTTTTTTGATTGTAACTTATTGGGTTGTTTATTTCTGTTAATTGTACGGAGATAATTTATTCTTTAAGTTGTAAGCTCATTTTATTATTATCTTTATGAACTGGATTATTGTTTTTTTCATTCTAACTAAATTATTAGCACGGAGGATTTTAAGAAATAATTTATACAATAGTTCAATATGTCGCTTATAAAAAATAACATTATTCAACTTAAGGTGAATATATGAGTCTCAAGAATGACTTCAAGGCTTTTTCTACTAATAATAATGCCAATGTAGTAAGTCAAGAAATATATGAGGAAAGTCGGAGTTTACAAACTGGGTTTCCACCGGAGAATATTACTATTCATTTACTAAATAAGGTATTACGTCAATCGTCAACAATAGCGTCTGTCGTGGCCAATTTTATCGCTACTCAATCTGGCGATAATGTTTTGGATGATGGCGATATAATCAAACTTGCTTTGCAATTAAATAGAGCTTTAGAGAAGAAAATTACAGCAGAAATACCAAATTCTTCATTGACACAAAAAGGTATTGTTCAACTTACAGATGCTGTCGGTGATAGTAATACATTGGCTGTTACGCAAAAACTTGTCCAAGAAATAATAAATTCATTGCGTAAAGATATTAATAATAGAGTGCCTAATACCCAGAAAGTGAACGGGAAAGTATTGTCTAGGGATATCGATATTACTTCTCAGGATATTTTTAACGAGCAAGCAATACCTATCCCTGATAAAGCCGATTTGAACGAGTATATAACTCCTGGTCTTTATTATCAGCATTTAAATGTACAAGCTGCATCTGGTAAGAACTATCCTGAGCCGATTTCGGGTTCGCTTATTGTGTTGAAAACTGCTGGGATCATTCAACGTTATTTTATCTATAATAGCAGTCGAATATATACACGCAGCCGATATTCCAATCAATCGTGGACACCTTGGGCTAAAGAATACAATACACTAAATAAACCTACTGTGGCGGATATTCAGTCCGAACCCCGTTATACCACTACGATTGATCTCACAGGTTTGAGTACTGAACGCTATTATCCGGTTTGGTGGGCATTCCCAACTAATATCGGGGCGAATTCTTGGCTAACACTTCATCGGCCATATTCATATGATGCAGAAAAAAAAACCTTTTGGTGAAGGGGGAGTACATATTGCTGGATTACTTTTACAAATGGAGGGCGGGGGTATATATTGGGAAGGAGATGCACGATATCTTAGTATTAAACGTATAAATCAAAATTATCGTAAAACGGTAAGAGAGATCCGCTATACCATGATGAGCATTGCCAGGCCCATTGATGGTAAATATCCCCTCTATAATGGAGCGAAATCTGGTGATATTGTAGGTTGTGCCGTTTATAGCGGTTGTTATTTACGTGGTGGTTTAACTTATTTTTCGACCAGTAATTTTACCCAATCAATCCATTATTCACGTGAAGATGAAGAAGTTGAATTGACTCGGAGCTTACAGGCTGACAGTAATTTTGAAATTAAGTGGATGGTAAAATCATTAGCAGCCAGTGATCCATTATTAGGTAAGGAATATGAGGATTCCGCAATGCCTTATTCGCTGGAATATGACACACGTTATCAAAAGAAATAATAATGGGGATATATGATAATATTAAATAAACTAACAGACAAAAATGGTTATGAATATGTCAATGTGCCAGCCGAACCTCATCAACTTATATCGATGGGTTTTAGTGTTCAGGAAGCTCAGGAACTATATCAACAAGCTGTCGTCGAGCAGAAAAATAAAGTGAATCATCGCCAGCGGTATTATTTATTGGAACAGGCGGCTACTATAATGGCGCCATTGCAAGATGCCATTGATTTAGGTATCGCCACTGACGATGAAATAACAATGCTCACAGCATGGAAAAAATATCGTGTTGCGTTAAATCGGATGGATTTCACTGCACTGAACATTGAGTGGCCTGAGCAGCCAAAATGATAAAAATGGCCTGAATAAGCAGGCCATTTATACTGTGGTTTTATTGATGATAAAGGTAAAATATGGAAAGAGCTTGGAGTAAATAAAAAAATTATAGAAAGAAATTTAATAGGTGGAAGAAGGATGATTTTCACATATTGAGTTTAAGGGATTTTTGTATATCTTAATTTCATATTATTGGTTTTTTTATCATTGTCGATTATACAAAATAGTTAACTATTTTAGCTATATATTGGTGAAAGTTGATGGTAAATATAAATTTAAAAAAACACCTTTCTTGAGAATTTTTGTTTTTTATTGAAGAAAAAAAGCATTTAGAATATTGTTCCCCGTAACAATTTAAATATAAATTGTTTTTATTTACTGGCGAAGTCGATTTAAATATAAAATTATTTTATATACTTGATGCTTTTTTCTCCAAAATATGGGTTGTCAGTCCCAATAACAGGCAATAAATCTCTGTGGGTTTATTGTCAATGCCGGCCTTTTGCGACACCCTCAGTGCGGGCGGGGATATCAGGCGAAAAGCCCAGAGGGCTTTAGGACTGGCGACTCCGACGTCTCCTGACTGGATTGATATCTGCCGGTAAAACAGGCTAAAATCAATGCACTTTCTCAATGAGCGCTGAATATGTTAAGAGCGACCAAAGTCCGCCTCTACCCCACACCCGAACAGGCCGGGTATCTTAATGGCCAGTTCGGTGCGGTCCGTTTTGCGTACAACAAGGCGCTGCACATCAAAAAGCATACTTACAAACATCACGGCGTGAGTTTAAATCCGCGCAAAGACCTCAAACCGTTACTGGCGGTCGCGAAGCAATCCCGCAAGTATGCCTGGCTCAGGGCATATGACGCCATTGCATTACAGCAGGCGGTGATCAATCTGCATACCGCATTTGATAATTTCTTCAATCTTATCCAGTCGACTGGGGAGAAGGTCAATAACCCGCGTCACCTTATCAACTCTGCCCGTAACCTGCGTCGAAAGCAAAAATCGCTGTCCCGCAAACAACAGGGCAGCGCTAACCGCAGCAAAGCCCGATTACGTCTGGCGGCCGTCCATGAGCGGGTAGCCCATGCCCGCGCCGATTTTCAACACAAACTCTCCCGAACAATGGTTGACGAAAACCAAGCGGTCATTGTTGAGACGCTGAAATCGGCCAACATGATGAAGAATCACCACCTTGCCCGCGCTATCGGGGATGCGGGCTGGCATGGCTTCGTCAAGAAACTGGAATACAAAGCCGCAGCGGCGGGCGTTCATCTGGTCAAACTGGATCAGTG